>WQXF01000046.1 GCA_009784985.1 Clostridia bacterium
TCGATGCCATAGGCCTCGATTTGTGGCTTGCCGTCCAGGCCCAACAGTTTTTCGACTTCTAGCTCTACCGGCAGGCCATGGGTATCCCAGCCGGCCTTGCGCAGCACATCGTAGCCCTTCATGGCGCGATGGCGGGGGAACAGATCCTTTACCGCCCTGGTAAGGATGTGGCCGATGTGGGGTTTGCCGTTGGCGGTGGGCGGGCCATCATAAAAAGTAAAGGGTTCGGCCCCCTCGTTTTTCACAAGGGCCTTGCAGAAAATGTCGTTTTGTTGCCAGTAGTCGAGCACCTGTTGCTCCCGGGCAACAAAATCCAAGTTGGTAGGAACTTTTTCGTATAAGGTGCGATTGGTTTGCATGGGGCATCTATCCTCCTCTAAATAAAAAACGGCCATCCCCAAAAAAGGGACGGACGTATCCGTGGTACCACCCTGATTGGCGCTCTCGCGCCCACTCGGATCCCGTAACGGGGGAAACCGTGCCGGCCTACTGGGGAGTGCTTGTGGCGCCCCCGTTCGGTGGCCCGCTCCCGGATGATGCCCCTGCGTGCTTTTCGGCCGGGCTTTCACCCTCCCCGGCTCGCTTTGCGACGGTTGCACGCGGAGTTTCCGTTCATCGCGTTTGAATATGGTTCTTATTATAGCCGATGGCGGAGATTTGTAAAGGGGTTTTTGGGATTGAATTTCTTTGTTGTCTTCAAGCAGTTTCCAGGGGATGAATCTCATGGTATAATGCGTCTAATTTGGCAACCAGGCATTGCGAAGGAGAGAAAAATATGAAAGATTCATTGTTAAAAGGATATGCTTTTCTTATTTTGCTGACGGTTATGCTCGGTGGCATGGCTCAGGCAGAAGAGAGACAAGTATGGGCACCCCAGGGAGATGTGGCATTCTTTACGGAAAACGGAAAAGTGGGGCTTCAAACCGTTCGCGGAGAGGTGCTGCATGAGGCTTTCTTTGACAAAGCGAGCCATTTTGATGAAATGGACCAAGCCTGTGTGTTTATTGACGGCAAAATTGGGTGGATGGACCGCGCTGGCAATATAGTTGTTGAGCCCTTGGAATGTGATTCGATGTGGCGTTTGGGAACGGGTCCAGAGCAGGTATTGGTGTTCCAGATCAGAAAGCCCAATGTTCCAGCTTATATGGCCGAGAAGGGCTTCTTTTCAATAAAAGGAGAAATGCTTTCCGATGCGAAGTGGCATAATATCAATGCCTTTCGTAATGGGTTTACTTTTGCAAGAGTGGATAACAAGATTTACAAAATCGATATGCAAGGAAACATTTTAAAGGATGAAGGATGGGAACGGCTTTCTGGCGATATTTATTCAGTGTTTGGAAGTTACGGTGATACAGCTACTGAAAGAACCATATTGGATCCAAACGGTGAGGAGATTGCCACGTTTGGGGTATTCCCGGAAGAAAACGGTAGCGGTATATATACGTTGGGTGCAAAAATCTACTTAAACGGACAGGTTTACATAAGAGATGACTGGACACATTTTAAGTGGCTCAGCGAGAATCGCTATGCGTTTGAGCAAAGCGATGGCAAATGGGGCATAGTAGACCTGGAAATGAATGAAATTTCTCCGCCGCGCTGGGATCGCGTGTATTACAACCCCACGCCTGCGTCGTTTTGGAACGCTTGGAATAATGAACACACCCCGGAGGGCATATGGCTCGTTTATGAGGACTGGAAATACGGATGGATGGACGAAACAGGGAAAATGTTGCTGGAGCCGACATACGACAACATTGCGCCTGTAGGTGAAAACCTTTGGCTGGCGTCCACGTATGATGATGAGACGTTCAGGGATCATTACATTTTGAACGAAAAAGGGCAAATTGTTTCTACAATCCCAGGAAGCGTTGGAGGGGTGTCTAGCTATGGCGAAGGTTCCATAAGCTACACCAATTACGAAACAAGGGACTGGGGATTTGTGAACATGGAAGGAGAGATTTTATCTGCTATCAGCGGCGTGGTGAATATATATAACGGTTTCGATCTGAATAATAGTGGCCTAGTATCAGATGGACGAATACTCATTTCGCGAGCGGGTTGGTATGGTCGTGAACTTGGGTTTGCAGATGTACACGGTAATACCATTTCCTCGCGGGAATGGAAAGATATGTCTGATTTCTCACATGGTTTTGCGGTTGTTGAAACGGAGGATGGATTTAGATATATCAATCATGAAGGCTTGTATGTGAATGCAACAATATGGGATTATGCGGCGGAGTATTTCTTCACAGGTAGCCAATGGATAGCTAAAGTAGGCAAACTAAATGCAACCGGAGCAATGCAATATGGATATATTGATGAACAAGGTGAGCGGATTTGTGAGATAAACTTAACCGAATCACAACTCAATCAGTAGAGAGCTGGTTTGTTCATAAAGGAGCTTTCACCAATCAAAATCCCCTTCTTCGGGCATCAGGAGGGGTTCTTTGGTTACGAGCGTAACGATCATCTGGCCTTCAAACAACTCCTCGGTGGTAACAATCACCGTGCCGCCCTCGTAATCGTAGCCGGTGGTTACGCGGCTTATGAGGGTTAGCTCGTTGTCCTGGTACTCATGCACGCTGTCGATATACTCTGCGGCTCCACCGGTGGCAAAGCCGAGCACTTGCCTTCTCTCCGGATCAAATAGGGGCGAGGAGATGGCCGAGAGCGCTTCGCTGTACACGAAGCGGTTATCAACCGGATCCCAAAGCCAGCAGTGATAGGGGATGTTGACCCCGCCGGACACGTACTGCATCAGGCGCATGTCCATATAGCCGTCGAAGTTCATATCTTCCAGCACAAAACCAAAACCGTACTCCGGATCGGCAAAGGTTTCGGCGGGTGGGTCTATGTGGATTCGCTGTAACTCACCGCCATTGTTCTCGCGGGCAACAACGATGGTGTGAATATAGAAAAAGGCGCTTTCATTGTCGTACAAATCTTCTTCGCTCTGGGTGTATTCCAGGATGAACACAAGGGGCGCCATGTCTTCGCGCAACTGTTTCGTTATTTGGTGAGACCCTGCCAATGCGGCGATGGGCAGCATAAGCAATACACACAAAATAACCAAAGCACGGTGGATACGCATGTTTTCCTCCTTAGTTTTGTGGGTAAAACAGCTCCTGCAGAATCTCGCGGTTTTGCCGCCACCTTACATCCAGCACCGAGGACCCCCGCAGCCTGCCGTAAGAAAAGGTGCGGTCGGCAGGCACACGATGCTCCACAAACTGCGCGTTTCGGAGCCCATAGACCGTTTGGAACGCCTCGGCCATTTGCGTCATGCTCATGTCGGTGGTCACCATGCCGCTAACTACATTATATATATGCAACATTTCGGGCAACGAAAGGGCCGAGACCTTCTTCATCATTTCGGCCAGCACCTTGCGCTGGTTCCTGGTGCGCGCAAAGTCGCCGCCAGCGCCGTGGCGGTCGCGCATGTAGGCAAGCGCGATGCGGCCGGACATATTCGTTAGGCCGGGGCCATCGGGCATGTTGGGATCCTGGCCCCGCAAAATGCTGTAAATCCAGCGGTACTCAATCAAAGAAATCTCAAGTTCCACCCCGCCTAGGGCGTCGATCAGCGCCTTGATGGCGTCAAAGTCCATCACCACCACGCCCTCAATTGGTATCTGCAAATGGCGTTCGATGGTGGACTTTGCACCTGCCATGCCGTAGTTGCTATACACGGTGTTTAACTTATTTTCTCCGCCGCCGGGGGTGGTTACCTTGCAATCGCGTAAAATAGAGGTGAAAATCACCCGGTTGCCGGTGGGATCCAGCGTAACCAACAAAACGACGTCCGAGCGGGCGGAGGCTGATTCCCGAACCGTGTAGTAATCCAGGCCCAGCACCAGGTAGTGCTTTGGCTCGGGGCCCTCTTCCATCAGAGCTTGCAAAGGAAAGCAAAGCGTAACGGCACACAGCAGCGCGGCCAACAGCGCGAGAATACGCAGATGTTTGTGCATGGTGAATCCTCCCGTGCATGGATTTGATGCGATAAGTTAACGAATGAAAGAGAAATTTTCTTCCGGGACACTAGGTGCTAAACAGCAGGGCAGGCAACTCGTGCCCCGCCTCCAGCACGGGCATAAACCCCGCGGCCTCCTCGCTAAACTTGCGGGGCGCACCGGGCCACCGGCTGTCATACAGGCAGTAGGGCACGGGAGTCCCGTCGTGGGTTTGGGTGGTGAGCAGCGTATAGTGATCGCTGAGCAGCAGGAAACGGAAGTCCGGATCGATGGCCGGAAGGGCGGCTAGCAGCGGCGCGATCACCCGCCTGTCGATGCGGCGCAGGGCTTCGCACTTGCCTTCCACATCACCGGCGTGAGCGCATTCGTCGGGGGCTTCGATGTGCAGTACGGCTAGATCGGCTCCACCGGACAGCGCTTCTAATGCCGCACGTACCTTTGCTTCGTAATCGGTGTTTAGTTCGCCCGTAGCGCCCGGAATCCGGGGCGCGGGCAGGCCAGCCAGCGCCGCGATACCCCATACCAGGGGCACCGCCGAGATCACCACAGCCCGTTTTCCGTATTTTTTTTCAAAGGGTTCCAGGGTGATTGCCCGGCCCGCTCCCCAGGGCCACAAGCAGTTGGCCGGGTGAGAGCGGAGGGCCTTGTGGGAGGCGCGCATGTATTCAGTCAGCTCTTTTGCCAAAGTTCCGCGGGGCAGATGGGGCGCGATGGGTTGCCCCAACACATTGTGGGGTTCGGTGAGGGCAAAATCCGTGGCGCCGGAGGGGCTGTTGATCACGCCGATTTGGCGAAAGCTGCGGCTGGTGTGCAACGTAATACCAAGGGCCTTGGCGGCTTGCTGAAAGCCCTGATCGGCATGTAATGCCGCGATCAGCGCGTCTACTTCTTCGCCTTCCACATTGTTGCCATTGTGGGAGAGGATGCGGGCGCGGTCAAAATCATCGCCCTCCAGCGCAACCAAATTCACCCGAAAAGAGACTTCGCCGGGCTGTAAAGTTACGCCGCTTCCCGCCGCCTCCAACGGAGAGCGCCCGGTGTAACATGCCCGAGGATCATAACCAAAGATGGATAAAATAGCGGTATCGCTGCCTGCCGGGAGGCCCTCCGGCACGGTGCGGACATGCCCCAGCTCGCCACCGGCAAGGGTGTCAAAGCCGGGCAAATGCAACACTTCCAGTGGGGTGCGGCCTGCCAGGGAAGGCACCGGGCCGTCGGCGATTCCATCGGCGATCAAGATCACGTACTTCATAAAAGCATCTCCACTTGCTCTGTGTATTGGCACGCCGGGCGCACATGGCGCACCTCCCGCCCAACGCTGCGGGCGTAGCGTAATGTGTAGCGGGTTCCCCCCGCCGGGCGTCCATCGTATACCGCGATCACCAGGGAGGCGGCTTCTACCAGCGCCCGGTCCCGCTCAAAAAAACAGCCGGGGATGTAGTCTTCGCTCTGTATGCTTACGGCATCGCAGGCGGCGATCAGCTTTTGGAACAAAGGTTCCTTTGAAAGCAGGCGGGCCCGGTAGGGGAGCAGGGCTTCCAGCCGAATGGCGGGGTTGCTTGCCTTAAGTTCGGCCACGATCTGGGCAAAGTACAAGTCCGCGCCCCGCGCAAAACCCGAAAGGAAGCGGGTATAACCCTCGGCCACGGCGCGGTCAATCTCCCGCCGCAGGCCCAAATGCACGGTTTCGAGGTGCTCCTCGGAGATGTCCCGGTGGCCGGTTACGCAGCAGGTTCTGTTCAATGCACACATCTGTGTACTATTTGACGAGGGGGGAGGGATTCCCTGCGCTGTTTTTGTATTCTTTCGCCTCGGAAAATTTGCCATCCTTGTTGACACGCGTATATCCGCTATGTTATGTTAATAAAAAATGGACAATGTGGCAATATTCGCTACACCTAGTGACATCAAAATCAAGGAGGAAGTACTTATGCTCAAGCGATGGATGGCTCTCTTTTTGTGTTTTCTTTTGATGGCCGCGCCCTTGCTGGCGAACGCTGCGGACGACCCGGACTTGGATCCGCCGGTTGCCACGGCTGAGCCGGTAGAGACGCCCGAGCCGACGCCGGAACCGGTCTCCACGCCGGAGCCGACGGAGGAACCCAAGGCGCCCGGCGTGGAGCCGCCCGATGATAACGGCGCAGCCGCCCCCCCCCCAGGAAATTCCAGCTATCGGCATTGAAATCGACCCGCCGCTCATTACGTTTGCGCCGGGCGATACGGTGGCGCTTGAAGCGCTGCTGACCCCAAGCAATAGCACGGACGGCGTGGAATGGGAGTCCAGCGACCCGGACGTGGTGGAGCTTGAATACGACGGATACAGCTGGCTGGCCGTTGCCATAGCCGAGGGTGAGGCTACCATTACCGCCACCGCCGACAGCGGCGTGACTGCCGAAGCGCTTGTTGTAATAGAGGAAGCGGCTTATGAAAGCGCTTCGGGTGTCGTGGCCTTAATGGGTGCTGGAGCGATGGGCGTGCCGGAAGATTTTTGGCTCGGTTCGAACAGCGATATCCTAGCGCCGGGAGAGCAAGGCACCCTATACGGGTGGTTCTACCCAGAGGAAAGCTCCGATAACGTCACTTGGATTTCCAGTGACCCGGGCGTCGTTGCTGTGGGGGCCATCAATACAGATGAAAACCCAATTTTATGTACAATCGAGGGCATATCCATCGGCACGGCAACCATCACCGCCACAACCGACGGCGGCTTGGATTATTCTATAGGGATTGAGGTATTGCCGCTCGCCGGCAGCATCAGCTTGAGCCCTTCACCCCTTACGGTGCGGGAAGGCAAGAATGTATATCTGTCTGTCGTTTACCCGGAAGGTACATTTGGAATGTATGATATGACCTATAATAACGACGATGTCAATGCATTCGGGCCTTGGATGTATGACACCGGCAGAATAGCCGTGAGGGGACAGGAAGTAGGCACTGGCACGATCACCGTATCGATGCAGTCGGCCCCTGAGAAAACCGCTACGGTTCAAGTCGAAGTGGTGGATGCAAACACCAATCCGGCTACCAGCATAACCCTGGACTGCTGGTTTAATGAAAATAATTTTGCGCTCGGCGAGGACGATATCATTGCGGCGCAACTGTTCCCCGCGGACGCCACGGACTTGATTGAATGGGAATCCAGCGATCTGTCGGTGGTTAGCGTGGAGTCTTACCGCGAGTACGATGGCGACGGCAGCGTTTGGGGTATGGTCACCGCCGAAGGACCGGGAACCGCCACCATCACCCTGCGCGCCGAGGGTGGCGCAACCGGCACCGTAGACATCACGGTGTCGGAAGGTGGCGGCGGCCCGGTTGGCGAAGCTACCAACATCGAAATTGACGTTGGTGATGTGCTACAGCTGGGATTGGGCGCTACGAATGTTGGTATTTCCTACATAATTGATCCGCCGAACGCCGCCGACACCATCGTGTGGTCGTCCGGGGATGAGAACATCCTGGAGATCAGAACCGCGACCGAGGAAGATGGTGAATGGGCGTATGAACGGCGGTGGGGCATCGCAACCGCTAAAGCGCTGGGAGAGACGACCGTCACCGTCACCGCCGTCGAAAGCGGCATATCCTGCACAAAGCCCGCCTTTGTGGTGCCGATGGCTACGGGGATCACGGCGGTTTCTCCTGTCAACTTACTGGTGAATCAGACGAAGTGGCTGCAATTTAGCTACACGCCCGAGGGATCGACCGGCATATATTCCTGGTATTCGATGGATGAAAACATCGTGGCCAGCGTTGATGTCGACGGCGGGAACATCAGGGGCGTCAGCGAAGGCACGACCACCGTCAGGATCGAACTAGTGGACGGCAATGGCATGGATACCGGCATCTATGCTGACGTGGAAGTTATCGTTTGGCCGGAAGGCACTACGTTCGCAGCCGAAGATATATGGCTTGATACCTGGTATGGCGACTACCTGTGGTTGCCGGTAGGGGCCACAGAGGGGGCTTGGGTGGAGGTATTCCCCGAGGGCGCCACCGACGAAGTCACCTGGTCGTCCAGCAATACGTCGGTGGCCACTGTACAGCCGCCAAATCAGCCGTGGAACGAAGGCTTCAAAACCGCGTTTGTGACCGCCCATAGGCAGGGTACCGCCACCATCACCGCAAGCATACCCAACGGCCAAAGCGTTTCCTTTACCGTTGAAGTGCCCAGGGCGGCAACCGGCTTTACCCTTCCATATACCAGCTATACGATGCGCTTGGGCAGGGACCGGTTCTTTGGCGGCGATCCCGTGTTTACGCCAGCCGGTAGCGCTCTGGGGTTGGAGTGGAGTTCCGACAATCCCAGTGTGGCTATGATGCATGACTATGGCCGGCTTGAGACGAATGGTACGGGTACGGCCACCATCACGGCAAAAGGTATCACCAATCCCGGTATTACGCGCAGTTTTACCCTGAACGTGGTGGACAGCAATACCAAACCAGCGACGCTCTTCCGCATGGATGCAACCGTGATCGAGCTGGCGGAGGATTGGGAGGGTTATTGGTGGCGCTACATCATGGAACCCCGGGACGCCACCGACAATATCACCTGGACATCCAGCGACGAGAACGTATTTGTGATTGAGGGTTACGATGTGGACGATGTGGGCCTGAGCGCGGTTGGCTTGGGAACAGCCACGCTAACCGGCGTAACCGAAGGCGGCCTAACTACCACCGCCACGGTATACGTGAAGCCCAATCCAACGGATATCGCCCTCAACTACCCCACGCTAACGATGCGCCAGGGCGAGTTCTTCAACCTAGATTATTCCCTGACGCCCGCGGATGCCATTGGCTGGCCCGACTGGTGGAGCAATAACGCAACCATCGTATCGGTGGAGGACGGCAGGCTGTACGCCGCCCGTGCGGGCACGGCAACCATCTATGCGACTTTGGATAATGGGCTGCAGGCCTCCTGCGTTGTGACCGTGGTTACGACGAATGCAAAGCCCGCCGAGGCGCTCACTTTCAGAATGGCCCATTATATACTTGAAATGGGGAGCGACGCTTGGATCGACCTGCTGCACAAGGAACCGGAGGACACCACCGACAAGGCCACCGTCACTTCCAGCAGCACGGCGGTTGTAACGGTTACTAGAAGAAGTGACGGCATTTATGTGCTGAGCCCCAAGAGGGCCGGTACTGCTACACTCACCGCCACATCCGAATGCAAAAAACACGTCACCACCGCCATGGTGACCGTGGTGCCCCGCGCCACCGGCATGAGTTTCCCCGGCTCCCCGTTCACGGTGCGCAAGGGAGAGTATTTCCGCAACCGGCTGGTATCGGCGATCCAGTGGACGCCCGCCACTGCCGACGCGGGATGGGCTACCTATACTTCCAGTGACGAGGGTGTGGTTTCCACCGGCTATTGGGGTTATGATCTGGTTGCCGAGGAAGTGGGCCAGGCCACCATTACCGCCCGCCTGATCAGCAACCCGAATGTAAGCGCCACCGTCGATGTTAACGTGGTCGATACGAATACCGTAGAGGTGACAAGCATCGGCATCGGGGACATGAGCTTGCAGTTGAAGCTCACGGGCTACTCTGCCAAAGCGGATATACAGCCCCTATTCCACACGGACAAGATCATCTGGAATTCGCTCAATCCGTCCATCGTGCAAATCAACGGGTGGAATGATGACGGGAGAGCGTGGCTCGTTCCTAAGGCGGTGGGAACCGCCATTGTAGAGATAACCGCTGTAGACAGCGCCATCACCAAGCAAGTAGCGGTGACCGTTGTCGACGAGCGCCCCACCCTCAGCTTTTCTGAGACCAGCTTCGCCAAGCTGGTGGGCGATGAGTTGAACGAGCAGCCGGTTATCACATTTACCACGGCGACCGCGCCCCCGCTCCTGGATTGGACTACCAGCAATGCCGCTGTGGCTACGGTGGACAACTTTGGCGCGGTGACCTGCGTAGGCGCGGGCACGGCTGTCATCACCGCTTACATGGCGGAGTTCCCGGCGGTCAGGGCATCATACACGGTGACGGTAACGGGCAAAGTGACCGCCATCAGGCTGGACAAAACCTCCGTTACGCAAGGCCCGGACTCCGAGTTTACGCTTACGGCCATTACCACCCCCGCCAACAGCACAGAGGAGTTGGTGTGGATGTCTAATGACCCCGCCAACTTCACGATCACGCCGGTGGGCGATACCGGAAAAGTGGTTCGCCTCAATATCCAAGAGAATGCGCCAAGGAACGGCCTTGTGACCGTTAGAACCGTAGACAATCGCCACTGGGTCCAGTGCATCGTGACCGTGCGCAGGGTGGCCACGGGCATCTCCCTGGATGAGACGGAGCTATTGCTGGCCGTGGGTGACCAGTCTACGCTTACATGGGCCCTTGAGCCCGCCGATGCCGACGACCGCATCAGTGGGAGAACCAGCAATGCGAGGGTTGCTACGGTTACAAACAGCAGTACGGTGGATAATCCTGTGCTGCAGGTAACCGCAGTAGGCGTTGGCACAGCCACGCTAACTTTTACAACCCAAGCCGGAGCAACCGCAACTTGCGTTGTAACCGTGCGTGAGCCGGTAACCGGCATCACCCTCAATCCACCCAGCGCCAATGTGATCAGGGGCAGGACGCTGCAACTGAGGCCCATCATCACCCCTGCCAACGGCACCGACCGGCTGACTTGGGAATCCAGCGACGATAGCTTCGCTACGGTTACCCCAAATGGCCTGGTTACGGCCAGAGGGGTTGGCACAGCCACCATCACGGCAAGGACTGCCTTTGGGGTATCCGCGCAGTCTACGATCACCGTTATCGTCCCCGCCACGGCGATCAGGATTCCGGCGACACTCCGCGTGAAAATGGGCGAAGCCCCATCGTTGGCCAGTTCTGTCATACTCACGCCCGCAGACAGTACCGATGGGGTAACGTGGACCAGCGCCGCGCCGCTCGTCGCCATCGTAGATACGAATACCGGCGTGATCACAACGGAAGGCCCCGGAACGGCAAGGATCACCGCGCGCACAACAAGCGGCAGGACTGCTGTATGTACCGTTACCGTATGGAAAAACCCGGATGAAGTAGAACTAAACGCCAATACGCCCCTCAATGGTGAAAGTTTCGACTTGGGCAGGGGCAAAACCAGGCAGCTGGGCTTTAGGGCGGTGCCTGCGCTTTCCGTGTGCAGGGCGCTGGCCACGTGGTCGAGCAGCAACACGGCTGTGGCCACAGTATCGGCTGCCGGCTTGGTCAGGGGCGTCAATACGGGCGAAGCCACAATCACCCTACAGATCGGAGACATGACGCCGTTCACTTGGGAGGTGAACGTGCAAACGCCTTCCACCGCGGTGCGGATCACGCCGCCGGACGGCCTTACGGCGATCCCAGTGAGTGGGGGCACGCTGCAGCTGGCCGCCACCCTAACGCCGCTAAATAGCACCGATACAATCACATGGAGCAGTAACAACTCTGATGTAGCGGTGGTGGACAGCACCGGGCAGGTGACAGCGGTCACGCGCGGCACGGCCATCATTACCGCTACCACCACCAGCGGCAGAAGAGCAACCGTCACCGTTACCGTGTACGGAGCCGCTACGAACCCCACGATTACGTCCCCCACCGCAGGCGCCATTAACCTTGAAAGAGGCAAGACAGTTACGATGAGGGGCACGGTCGCCGCCGATCCGTTGCCCGTATGCAGGGTGTGGACCAGCAGCGACCCGTCGGTGGCCAGCGTCCACCCGATGACCGGCGTTGTAAGGGCCGTGAGTACCGGTTCGGCCACGATCATCTTCGGCACCGGAAGCACCACTCCCAGTGGCGGCCCCAACGAGCGCCACATCACTGTCACAACCGCGGCAACGGGCGTCACACTGAGCAGCACTACGCTGAATGTGGAAATCGGCAAAGAGTTCAGCCTCACCGGCACCATCGCGCCGGTCGGCAGCACCACCAACTTTAGGCTCCCAGGACAGAACCCCGCCCCCACCACCAGCAGCAACGTTGCCGTCGTGCAGGTTCTGGACGCCGAGCGCATAACTCTCCCCGACTTAATGGCCCCGCCCCACACCCGGATCCATACGCTGGAGGCCGAATTCAGGGCGGGCCCGAACCCGGGCAAGGCCACCCTCACCTTCTTTGCTATGGACGGCAAGAGAGCCACCTGCGCGGTGACGGTGTGGAAGGAAGCCGACACCACTTCCCTCCTGCCAGCCACCACCACGGCCAGCAACCCCAATAGGCTGGAACTCAACAGAACCGTGCAATTGCGCGCCGTGATGACGCCCGCAGGTACGAATACCCCGGTGAAGTGGGAGAGCAGTGACGAGACTGTTGCCACCGTATCCGCCACCGGCCTGGTGAGGGCGGTGGGCCTAGGCAACGCGGAAATCAGGCTTTATTCGATGAAGGCGGGAAGCGTGTGGGCAACAGAGCCAGACGCCCGCTACTACGTGGTAGGAACCAGGTCCGCCACTTCCATCAGGCTCGATAAAGCCAGGATGACCCTAGACATATCGGCAGTAGTTGCCGATGCAACCGGACTGCTGACGCCAACGCTGCTGCCGGTAGGAAACAACAGCACGGTTACGTGGGCCAGCAACAGGGATAGCGTTGCTACGGTGGATGAGAACGGCGTGGTTACCTCTGTCGGCCCCGGCGCCGCCACCATCACCGCCACCACCAGCAGCGGCAGGAGGGTGACTTGCGCGGTGACCGTGGTGCGCTCCGCTACCAGTCTGGAGGTTAAGGAGGAGGGCGCGGGCGCGCCTCTGCTGCGGACGACGATTGCAAGAAATACCACCATCAGAGCCATCGCAACGGTTGAGCCGGTGGAGGGCACCACCGACAAGATCACCTGGACCACCAGCAATAACAAGGTCGCCACGGTTACGCCCAGGGTGGTGAGCGGCCAGTTGTTCTGCGACATTCGGGGTATGGGACTTGGCGACGCAATCGTCACCGTGCGAATCGGTGCGCAGGTGTATAGATTTGCTGTAACAGTCTCGCAATAACCTAAAAAATCCAACGGATCCGAGGGGTGTGCCACAAAGCGCACCCCTTTTATTTTTTTGATAAATATGATAGAATCACGCAATGATACACTTTGCGCTCAAGAACTCCAAGCTTGCGCCCTACCTGGGCGACCGGGCGTTTTACAAAAGCGCCCTACTGGTGATGATCCCCGTGATTTTGCAGCAGTTGGTCAACGCCATGTTTAACTTTGTGGACAATGTGATGGTAGCCAGCATCGATGAGCTGTCCATGGTGGCTGTGACCGTGGCCAACAGGCCGGCCATGCTGTATTACGCGCTCTTTTTTGGATTCACCGGTGCGGCGGGTCTGCTACTTTCCCAATACTACGGCGCAAACAGGCTGGATGTGTGCCAGCGCATCTTTTCGGTGGAGATGCTGTTGGGTTTCGCTTTTTCGTTGCTATTCGCTCTTGCGATGGGCCTGTTTCCGGAGCAGGTGATGCGTTTTTTTGTAACCGACGAGTACACCATTTCGGTGGGCGTGGCGTACCTGCGCGTGGTGGTATGGGCTTACCTACCGGCGGCAGTGTCGTCGGTATGTGTGTTTTCGCTGCGGTCGCTGGGCATTAATTTATTGCCGATGGTGGTGAGCATGCTGGCCATCGCCACCAGCGCGTTTTTGAATTGGGTGCTGATATTCGGGAATCTTGGCATGCCCCGCATGGGGGTGCAGGGCGCGGCGCTGGGCACGCTGCTGGGCCGCGTGCTGGAGATGTGCATCTATGTGGTGGTATTGCTTACGAAAAAAACGCCCTTCAGCCTCAATCTGTATCATGCCCGGCGCATCGGCAGGCCGGTTATGCGCGACTATGTGGGCAAGGCGCTTCCCCTTACATGCAATGAGATTCTTTGGTCCTCCGGATTGATGATATTCTTTTGGGCGTATACGCGCATTAATGAGGCGGCGCTGCCTGCCATCAATGTGATGGATCAGGTATTTAACATATCTTGGGTATTTTTTATGGGCATGAGCAGCGCCATATCGGTGATGGTGGGCAAGCAGCTGGGCGCTGGCGAGTTTGGTTTGGCCAAACAAAACGCCAAACGGCTGTACGGTCTGGGGCTAATGATCTCGGCGGTATGTATCGTGGTGTCGCTGGGGGTGGTGCAGGTGGTGGGCGGCATCTTTCCCAAGCTCTCACCGCCGCAAATTCCGCTGGCCAAGCAGATGATTTATATCATGGTATGTTTTTTTCCAACCAGCGCAACATACGCTATCAGCTTCTTTTTGCTGCGGGCCGGTGGCGACACCAAAAACGCGATGCTGCTGGACAGCGTCTACATGTGGGTGATCCCGGTGCCCGTGGCCCTTGTGATGGCCATCGCCTTTTCGGGCAGGATTGACGTTCGCCTGGCGATGCTTATCATACAGTTGCTTATGAATCTTAAGGTGATATGGGCGGTACGGATCGTTAAACGCGGCACTTGGCTTAGGAATCTGACTATGCCGTGATCCGCCCAAGGGTTCGCTGCACCAGGGGGATCGCTAGCACGGCGATGCAGATCACGATCTCCACGAAAACAAAGCTGTTATAGGCGATGCTGTAGGCCAGCGGCGCCTGGCCCTCGGGCGCGTAAGAGGCAAAAAACACTACGCCGCTCAGCACATGGCAGGTGTACCGCCATAGGCCGGCGGATACTGCCCCGGCAAGGTAGTTCCATTTGGGCGAGGCCTTGGCAAACAGCCCGCATGCCGCGATGCCCATATAGGCCAGCGGGTAGTCCAGGATCGCCTGCACCGGCGTTAGGATCCACGGGTCTTGCAGCATGTTCAGCAGGCCGTAAGCCAGGGATACCACCGCGCTGGGCAGCGGGCCGTAAGCCAGCGCAAAGGCGATCAGGGGCAGCATGGAGGCCGGGGTAATGCTTCCGCCCTGGGGCATGCGGAACAGGCGTATGCTGGACAGTGCAAAGGCAAGGGCGATACACAGCGCGCCATACACCAGCATCTGTGTGGTGAACAGGGGTTTTCCGTACGATTTTTTTGGCAACAATCCCACTCCTTTTGATTTACCGCGCAAAAAACCCGTGTGTCAGGCACACGGGAAACGAACATCGCAAAAGACTTGCGCTTTTCGCTTCCCTACGGTAGGATTACCTACACAGGTTCAAAGGGTTGGGCACGGGCCCTCTCAGCATAGCTGCTCCCCTAGCGGTATGAAATTATGAATAGTATAGCATAGAAAAAGGTGAACCGCAATGAACAAAACACCCACAATCCGCAAACACAGCCACTTCTTTGCCTACATGGCGCGTTTGAAACTCATCAAACGCTGGGGGCTGATGCGCAATACCCAGCCGGAGAATAACGCCGAGCACACCGCCCAGGTGGCCATGATCGCCCACGGCCTGGCCGTGCTGCAAAGTGCCCGATACAATGGCAATCTGGATGCTGGCTTTGTGGCTGCCCTGGCCCTTTATCACGATGTGGGGGAGGTGATCACCGGCGACCTTGCCACGCCCATCAAGTACTTTAACCCGCTGATCAAGGAGGCTTTTTTTCGCATCGAGGATGTGGCAGCCCGCAAACTGCTGGATATGCTGCCCGATGATCTGCACCCAACTTACGGGCCCTTGCTTGCGCCGGACATGACCACCCTGGCCTGGCGGTTGGTGAAGGCGGCCGACCGCATCGCCGCCTACGCCAAATGCGTGGAAGAGATCAAGGCTGGTAACAGCGAGTTCGCGCTGGCCGCAGAAAGTATCTTAAAGAGCATTGAAGCCATCGACATACCGGCGGTGCGCGACTTTATGAATGACTTTGCCCCTAGTTATGCCCTGTCGTTGGACGAGTTGGATTAGGCCATGATATACTGTATGGCAATGCAAAACATATGGGGGAATCGTTTCATGCGGGTGAATTGGTTTAGGGTGTTGAGCGCGTTGTTATGTGCGGCGCTGTTGCTGGCAATGCTGCCGGGGATATTTGCACTGGCGGATTCTTTTGCCATTCAAGAGATATTCTTTGCTAATAGGGATGGTGAACTCTGGCTGGTGGGCCGTTTGGAGCCCCAGACTATGCCGGTGGCGGCGGTGGTTTTTTTGGTGCTTCCAACCGAGCTGAGCCAGCCGGAGCCGGACGTGTATCTGTATCCCGTGGATAAAAACGGCTTTTTTGCGTTGCCAGCGGGCCCCTTGGAAGAAGACGGCGTGATCGTGGGCCAGTATGTTATCTATGTATGCAACGGAACCAATCCGCCGCCAAACGATTATGAGGAAGTAAGGCGTGCCGCCCTTTCCGAACTTATTTTTAGCAGGGCCGGGGAACAGTACGATCAGATTTTGGCCAGTGCGGATCCGCTGCCGACTGAAATACTGATTGCCAACACGCCTATGCCTACACCTGAACCCACACCCGAGCCCACATCTACATCAACCCCCGAACCTACCCCCGAACCTACCCCTGAGCCCACACCCGAGCCCACACCTGAAACCATACCCGAACCAGGGCCCATGACCGAGGCCATGGCGGAGCGTTATGTGCAGGTATTGCTCCAAACCGAACTCAATCCCATGGCCTCGGCGGCGTATCAGGCGGGCATCAACGACCTGGTGCTCCATAAGATGCTGGAATCCGTGACGGTGGAACAGTTGCCAAACGGCGCATATCAGGCACTGGTTGCCGCGCCCGACTTTACCGTACCGGCCAGCCTTGCCAAGTATCAGGGCGAAACGCCGTCTAACTACGTTGTAATGTGGCTAAACGAGCTGCGGGCCGCAGTCTTGGAATTGCCCGACCACGGCCCCATGATCATGCTGTCCGTGCCCGCCGAAGGGATATGGACCGACAGGGAACGCGACATGTTCCGCACTTGGCTGTGGGGGCAGACCGGCATGAATGCGTGGCTGCGCCAAACCATTGAGCAATCGGGCCTGTACAGGGCCCTGGGCCGCCTGATCTTTGGCATGCCGGAGGAGGAGAGCGGGTTCATCAGGCGCTTTGCCCACAGGGAGCAAACGCCGCTGTTCTCCACGGGCGAAGTCGGGTACGGGCGCATGACCCGCGGCAACAGGGGCAAAAACGTGGAGGTTGCCCAACAGGCGCTGATCGCCCTGGGATACATGCTCGAGGGCAGCGATACCGGCGTATTTAACCGGGAGATGGAGAATGTTGTGAGGCAATTTCAGCGGGACAACGGCCTGCGGGACGATGGTGTGCTGGCCAGCAGAACCCAGGAAGTGCTTTTTGTGGAGAGCGAAGGCGTCACCATCCAGGACATGCTGATGGCCAACGGTATCTCGCAGACTAGTTTGGATATGTGGTGGCCGGTATTCGTGCGGTCGATGTTTAATATCGAATGGCGGGTTGAGGACTTTGGTATGCCGATTTTGATGTATCACACGGTGAATTTCGACGCGCTTACCGAGAGGGTCACCGCCGATCTGATCCAAGCGGCGGAAGGTGGCCAACTTGAAGCCAGCGGGCTCAACCAAGCGTTGCGCAGTAGAGCAGTGGAGTTGCTTGGGGAGTTGGAGCGGCCGGTGCGCAAGGAGATGCGGCTGGCGTTGCCCTGTGCATCCGGTGTGGCGCCAAGGGACTTTTTCGAAGTCCTGGGCTCCGGCTGGATCGAGGACAACTACCGGTTGTTTACTCAGGCCATGCAGACGGCGCGCTTGGGTATAACGCAACATATGGGTTGGTAAACCTACATCATCGATTTCAGCGCATTAAGGGTCTTGCCCATCTCCTCGTTGTTGCCGATGGTGATGCGCAGCCAGTCCGCGATGCGTGGTTCGCTGAACCGGCGAACCAGTATGCCCTGGCCCCGCAGGGATGCCTGCAGCGCTTCGCCCTGGTGATTGGGATGGCGGGCGAATACAAAGTTGGCATCCGAAGGCAAAACCGAAAAGCCCATCTCCTGCAGCCCGTTGGAAAAGTCCAAACGAGCGGCACGGACGGCGGCTACACAACGTTCCGTATAGGCTGTGTCGCTGATGGCTGCCAGAGCCGTGGCTTGGGCCAGGCGATCCACCCCATGGGGATTGAAGCTTTTTTGCACCTTGTGTAGCCCTTCGATCAGTGCGGGATGGGCCATGGCGTACCCCACACGTTGGCCGGCCAGGGCGTAGGCTTTCGAAAAGGTACGCACGGCCACTACATTGTCCAAGGTGTCCAATAGGGGTAATGCGCTCTCGCCGCCAAAGTTGATGTACGCCTCGTCCACCAGCAATACGCTGCCGTGGGCCGCGCAATTTTCGGCGATGTGCCGCAAAGCTCCCGGCGGAAGCGCCAAGGAAGTGGGTGCATTGGGATTGGCCAGTACAACCCCGGCGCCGCCGCATAAGCTGCCGGGATCAATCGAAAAATTGCTTAGCACCGGCGCGGTTTGGTATGTTGTTGCCGATAGCCTGGCAAGCGTATGAAAGAAAGCGTAAGAAATATCCGCGCCCCGTACAGTGGCTCCGGCAAAAAAGGCCGCAAAACAAAAAGCCAGCACTTCGTTTGCGCCGTTGCCCACAAATATCTGCTCGGGCTTGATGCCGTGGAGCTCAGCCAGGCTTTTGCGCAAGGCAATACATGCCGGATCCGGGTATAGGCGCAGCTGCGCTGCCTCGGCCTGCAGGGCGGTGATTACGCCGGGTGCGGGGGAGAAGGGGCTCTCGTTGGTGTTGAGTTTGACGTAGCGGCGGCCCCGGGGCAACTCGCCCGGTGTCCAGGGTTCCAGGCTCTGGGCCCAATCGCTCAGGTATTTGCGTTGTTTTCGCGTAAAAATCACCTCCCGGCCATAGGTTTGCCGGGAGGTCTTTGAATTATCTCAAAAGCGTTTCGTAAGCAAATCCTCTCATGGATCGTTTCATCATGATGGCGGCAAGCAGCGCAAAAATCCCTCCCGCGCCCAACAGATACCAAGCGTTCACCAGGATGATGCCCATAAACTGACCGCCTATCAGGAGCAGCACGGGCAGTATCAAAACAATAGCGCGCTGCTGGGATTCTTCCATTGTTTGCGCCTTGGCCGAGCCGCCAACGATCAATGTGATGGCCAACAAAGAAACCGCGGGAGAGACCACCAGCATCATCACAAGCCAGCTAATGTCGGGGAGAAGCAAGCTGCCCGTGGTCAGCACGATTTGTACTTCTACTATGATCAGCATCACAAAAAAAGAAGAAAATGATACGACCATGCTCAACAGAAACGAAGCCCATACTTTCGATTGAAATATCTTTTTGAGGGGAAGGGGGCAATACAACAGGGTTTCCAAAGTCCGCTTTTCTTTTTCGCCCACAAAGGAGCTTGCCGCCATAATCGACGCCGCCA
>WQXF01000047.1 GCA_009784985.1 Clostridia bacterium
ATGTCGGTGCAAAAAGCGATGGGCCACCCGGACTGAAGGTCGTTTGGATCGGCCTGAACAAGCTTTTCCTCCTTATGGCTTACCGCGACTTCCTCTAATCAGTTTTGTGGGTCAAGTTAAGTGTTAAAGGGAGGGGGACCGCCGCAGCGGTGGAGGGATTCTGCACGGCGGTTTGGCAAACGACGAGGTTGTTGGAAAAAATTGAGCCCAAATGCTTTTGCACTACATAGCCGTGACATTTTCTTGACACAGGGCGGATCGGTCGTTATAATATATGCCGGTACATAAGTATCTCGCAACCCTGTTTTATTCTGGAAATCTCGGCGTGCGCGAGCACGTTGAGTGTATATAGAAAGAGAGGAACTACAATTTGACTGCACTATGGATCGTACTCGCGGCGCTGATCGCTGGCGCGACAGGCTCCGCGGTGGGATACTTCTATCGGAAGAGCAGCCACGAGAAAAAACTCGGGCGCACCGAGGAGTACGCCAGGAACCTACTGGAAGACGCCCAACGCCGGGCCGAAGAAAAAAAGAAAGAGACCCTGCTAGAAGCCAAAGAAGAAGTATTCCGCCTCAAAACCGAATTGGACCGCGAGGTCCGTGACCGCCGCGCGGAAGTGCAACGCACCGAACGCCGCCTGCTCCAGCGCGAAGAGACCATGGACAAAAAAATGGACAACCTGGAGGCGCGGGAAGAGAACCTTAACAAAAAACACGAAGACCTGCAAAAACTTACAGACGACGCCCAAGCCCTGCACGACCGCCAGCAGGTGGAGTTGGAGCGCATCGGCCAGATGACCCAAGACGAGGCCCGGCAAGTGCTGATGAGCCGGGTGCAAAAAGACGCCTACCACGACGCTGCCGCGCTGGTGCGCGATATCGAATCCCGCGCCAAAGAAGAAGGCGACAAAAAAGCGCGCAACATCGTGGCGCTGGCCATCCAAAAATGTGCGTCGGACCATGTGGCCGAAACCACGGTATCGGTGGTGAACCTGCCCAACGAGGATATGAAGGGCCGCATCATCGGCCGCGAGGGCCGCAACATCCGCACATTAGAGACCGCCACCGGCGTGGATCTGATCATCGACGATACCCCCGAAGCCGTGATCGTATCGGCCTTTGACCCGGTACGCCGGGAGATTGCCCGGGTCGCGCTGGAAAAACTGATCGCCGACGGGCGCATCCACCCCGCCCGCATCGAAGAAATGGTGGAAAAGGCCCGCAAAGAAGTAGATAACCAGATCCGCGAAGCAGGCGAGCAGGCCGTATTCGAAACCAATATGCACGGCATCCACCATGAGTTGGTTAAGCTGCTGGGCCGCATGCGCTACCGCACCAGCTACGGGCAAAACGTGCTCAAACATTCCATCGAGGTTTCCCACCTGGCCGGCCTGATGGCCGCCGAACTGGGCGCCGACATCACCCTGGCCAAGCGGGCCGGTTTGCTCCACGACATCGGCAAGGCCGTGGATCACGAGGCCGAAGGAACCCACGTATCCCTGGGCGGCGAGCTGGCCCGCAAGTACCGCGAGTCCGCCGATGTGATCCATTGTATACTGGCCCACCACAACGATGTGGAGCCCCAAACCATCGAAGCCGTGCTGGTGCAGGCGGCAGACGCCATCTCGGCGGCCCGGCCCGGCGCACGGCGCGAGTCGTTGGAGAATTACATCAAGCGGCTGGAGAAGCTCGAAGAGATTTCGAACTCCTTCCAAGGCGTGGAAAAATCCTTCGCCATCCAATCCGGGCGCGAGGTGCGCATCATGGTGAAACCCGAGGATATCAACGACGCCGGTACGCTGATCCTGGCCAAAGAAATCGTAAAGCGTATCGAAAAAGAGATGGAGTATCCCGGCCAAATCAAGGTGAATGTGATCCGAGAGACACGGGCTACGGAGTTTGCGAAGTAAGGGATTGTGATCAAACCGCCGTGCGAGGGAAGTACGGCGGTTTTTTTGTTTGAATATCTGCTCATATGTCTTACGAAACGGATTCGCCATTGCTTGACCATTGCGAAGTTCGCTAAAATGTTGTACAATAAGACAGATTTTTCTATGTTTTACGCGCATTTCCATACCACTTACATGCGAATGGTATATGATGATTGCGTGTGTGGGGTTATTTATGTTATCAATGCACCGGAAACAGTGGAGGAGATTGCTATGAATAACAGGATAGTAAAACTATACGCGGCCTATCGTTCAGGATGTCTTAATGAAAACATCTTTCATGCATATTATTCTTTACTTGCGAATATAATACTAAACGATAATTGGGATGATGTGAATGAAGCATTAGTAGCAGAAAAATTCTATGAACGATACAAAATCCCTGTGAAAGACGGCTTTGTTTGCCAGATATTGGGTGTCGGAGTGGAAAGAAAAGAAATTATTTATGAGAATGGGAGATACCATGCCGATAGAGCTAAGCTAAGATCCTATCGGATTGATAATCATTCATTTGAGCAATTATGGAAACGCCTGAAAGATGGATTTACCGAATTTTGTGCAAATTGGGGCTTTGATTGTAGCAGAATTAATGTTGAAGAGAGCATTCTCCGCTTTTTAGATGCCCATGATGTGGATGTTCTTTCTCTTGAAGAATTCTACGTAAATATGCACCCCGATAAGTTTGGATACTTTTGGAGTAATTACTTAAAGCAACTTTCGGAGGAATCTCCAAAACTATTCGACTTTGTTGTTTCGATAAGCATTAGCAACATTATGAAAGAGACAATTTTCTATACAAGCAATGAAGATGAGCACGAGAATACTTTTTCCGGTCTAAACATCTACCTTGATTCGCCCATTGTTTTTGCTCTGTTGGGGATGGATTCCCAAGCACGCATTGATTCATGCAAGATGCTTGTTAAGGATATGGTTGAGGCGGGCTGCTCTGTCTATGTATTCGATAGCAATTTCACGGAAGTTATGGGCATTATGGAACGGGCAGCCGGTTGGGCTATTGACGCCAACTATTCACTCGATAAGGCAAATAACGCAACACGCTTTTTTCACGATATTCTCGAAGCAGACACTCAAAAAATTGCGGAGTTCATTGTGCGGGCAGAATCGAGGCTTAATGAGCTAAGTGTTACCATTAAAAAAACTTCATACGACTTTTTGCAAGATAGCTTTCAGGAAGATGAGCACAAACTCAATGCAATGATTGAGGAAGCTTATGAGAGAGACGGAAGAGCAATTCCAGATGAAAAAAAGAGGGGCATTGCCGTCGATGTCCGCGCAATAGTCATGATATACCGCGAGCGATGTGGGTATTTCTCAACCCAGATCCAATTATCTAGGCATATATTTATCACACTTAACGGAGCAATTGCCAACGTAAGCAAAAACTATGAAGCTCAATTAAGTATCAATGCTGGACATATTCCCGCTTGCGTATCCGCTGATCTTTTTGGATCGGTCTTGTGGCTTTTTTCTCCGTCAAAGCAAATGGAGTATCATCGCAAACAACTCTTAGCCGACTGTTATGTAGCATTACGCCCCTCAAGAGATATGCTAAATAAGTATATAGAACACTTAGCAAACGCACGTGCAACGGGTGAAATTGATGAGAGAACTTTTCTCTTTTTACGGGCGAACCCAGCAGTTAATGATGCGCTGATGAATGTAACGAAGGGTGATTATGCGCGGTTTAATGCCAATATTCACCGAGAAGTCATTCAGGAAATTGAAGCAAAAGCGAACAAAAAGTATGAGGAGGTGAATAAAGCACATGATAACACGAAACAGCATGTAGCTACACTAACTCAAGAGAACGAGAAGCTTGAGCGGATGATCAACGATCTTCAAGCTAGGATAGACACACGTGATGAAGCAGACTTTGATAAAAAGTGTAAACGCTGGAGTCGCGTTTTCACGCTTGTGGTAGTAGGGTTGCCACTAATAATTGTGCATTCAACAATCGAGATACTAAAGAGCAACTATAATGAACTATCTGCCTTTTCCATGTTGAAGGTAGGGATTTACGTATTTTCTTCTCTTATAGCGACTGCAATTTATTTTAAAGGGAAAGAATGGATTTGTCAAAAAACGCGAAATCATTTGACCAAAAGGCGCACGAAATCCCCACATTGAATCAAGACTACTTCGAAGGGATGCCCCCGTACTATATACACAAACAGAGAGCATAAATGCAATCACTAGTAGAGCAAACAACATACTATACTTCTTTTCTTGCTAGTTACGATGAGGTCAAAAATGAATACAAAAGTATAAAGGGTGCCCTTGATTCGGATACTGAAAAAATCAAAGCTCTTTTCCCGATTATAGAAACCACATTAAGCAAGTATCAAAGAGATTCGGCTTAGGAATTTTTTATGCTTTCCTATGCGCTTTTTCTCTCCATTAGTAACTTCTATCCCCCACCCCCAAAGCATACCCCTCCACGAGGTGAAAACTCGTGCGCAACAGAATAAAACCCAGGCGCAGGCCCGGCATCTACCCGCCGCTGGCCTGCGCTTTTCTATTGCTGCTGGTGGCGTTGCTGGCCCTGGCTTGGCAGCGCTTGAACGAACTCCCTGGCATTGATCGCCAGCAAATCACCATGTACGACCCTATCGCCCAAATCCTGCGCACCCTGCCCATGGACGAATACCTCATCGGCGTGGTGGCCGCCGAGATGCCCGCTCTGTATCACCAGGAAGCCTTGCGCGCCCAGGCGGTGGCGGCGCGCACCCGTACGGTGGCCGGTTTGTTATCCCTGGGCGGAAAAGGATGCTCCGCCCACCCAGGCGCGGACATCTGTGGCAACAGCGCCCACTGCCAAGCCTGGATGAGTGACCAGACCCTACGCCAGCGCTGGGGCGCGGACTACGCAACCCACCTGCACAAGATCACTGCTGCAGTACAGGCCACCAGCGGCCAGGTGATGACCTACGATGGTGAGCCGATCCTGGTGCTATACCACGCAGTGAGCGGCGGGATTACCGAAAATGTGGAGCATGTGTTTGCCCAAGTCCTGCCCTACCTGCGGGGCGTAGAAAGCCCCGGCGAGGAAGGGGCGTCCCGCTACCAAAATGAGCAGCGCTTTACCTATCAGGCGGCGGCGGAGGCCCTCAACGCTGCATTCCCCGGCGCGGCCCTAAGCGCCGCCGCTCTGCCCGACACACTCTTTGTGCTCGGGCGGTTTGATTCCGGGCGGGTGGGCACGGTGCGGGTAGGCGGCGTTACCGTAGAAGGGACTGCCTTCCGCCGGGCGCTGGGCCTGTTCAGCACGAATTTTTTCCTGGCTTTCGAGGGGGGCGAACTGATCATCCACCAGCGGGGCCACGGCCACGGCGTGGGCATGAGCCAAGCTGGAGCCGATGCCATGGCACGAAGCGGGCATGGCTATTTGGATATCTTGGGGCATTATTATGCGGGAATCCAGATCGAACATTGGTAACTTGAATCACAGCACACATGCAAGGGCACACTCTTACCCGGAGGTGTTTGCATGAGTGGAATTCGTGATATAGCAAAGAGAGCCAGGGAGAGATGCCGCGCGGCGATGCAGGGCTGGAGCGCCTTTATGGAGCGCCAGGGGTTTTATGTGATGCTAGGGGTTTGCGTTGCAATCATCGTGGGCACGGCCATCTGGACCCGCTCGGGCTCTCCGCCCATAACGCCGCCCGAATCCCTGCCACAGGGCGCGGAGGCGGGGGGCGAAGCGGAGTTTGTACAGCGGCTGAGCGACGTGATGTGGACCGGCGCCGGGATGAGCGGCCAAACCGAGGAGCCCGTAGGAGCCGGGCAATCCGATGTATTCGGCCATAACCCACAAAACACCGCGGCCCCCACATCAGGGGGAGGCGCACCGGAACTCCCCTCCCTCAATTGGCCGGTAAATGGGGAAGTCCTACGCCCCCACAGCGGCGATGTGCCGGTGTTTCTGCCCACCTTGGGCGCTTGGGCTACCCACGATGGCATCGACATACGGGCCAACATCGGTGATCCCGTAAACGCGGCGCTCAGTGGCACGGTGAGCGCGGCTTACGACGATCCCATGCTGGGCAACGTGATGGAGGTGCAGCATCCGGGCGGGTTCACCACCCGCTACGCCGGCCTGGCCACCCTGGATTTGCTGCGGGTGGGCGATCCGGTCAAAACAGGCCAACTGCTCTCCCTACTAGGCAAAGCCGGGGCATGGGAGAGCATGGATCCGCCCCACCTGCACTTTGAGGTGCTGCGGGACGGGGAGTGGGTGGACCCGCAGGGATACTTGATTAAAAAGTGAACAACAAACAGTGAACAATAGGTTACGCCATACCCATTGTTCACTGTTCATTGTTCACTGTTCATTGTTCACTGTTCATTAACCTTTCCGCCGCCTTCATCCCATCTACTGCGGCGGACAAAATCCCGCCCGCATACCCCGCGCCCTCGCCGGTGGGATACAGGCCTCGAATAGATGCCTGGCCGTCTGCTTCCCGCAGGATGCGCACCGGGGAGGAAGAGCGGGTTTCCGGTGCGGTGAGCAGCACGCCGGGGGCATCGAAGCCACGTACCTGGCGGCCAAGGCGGGGCAAGGCTTCGCGCAGCGCATCCAGCACAAAGGATGGCAGGCAGGCCCGCAGATCGCCCAGGGTTATGCCGGGCAGGTAGGTGGGGGCGACGTTTTTTAGCTCGCGGCTCTCTCGCCCAGCCAGCAGGTCGCTCACCAACTGGGCGGGCGCGCGGTAATCGGCTCCACCAGCGGCAAAAGCGGCGTGCTCCAGCTCACGTTGGAGTTGGATCCCGGCCAAGGGATGGGCCGATGGGAAATCGGCGAGGGATACGCCCACCAGCAACGCGCTGTTGGCATTGGCCCCATCCCGGGCAAAGGCGCTCATGCCGTTGGTGCATATGCCCCCCGCCTCGCTGGATGCCGCCACCACCCTGCCGCCTGGGCACATGCAAAAAGTGTACACGCTCCGCCCTCCGGGCAGGTGGGCGGCCAGCTTGTATTCGGCCGCGCCTAAGGCAGGATGGCCCGCAAAAGCCCCGTACTGGGCGCAGTCGATATGGGCCTGGGCATGCTCGATGCGCACCCCTAGCGAAAATACTTTTTGCTCCATGTGTAAGCCCGCGGCATGCAACATCTCGAAAGTATCGCGGGCGCTGTGCCCAATGGCCAAAACCAGGTGATGGGTCTCCAGGCGCTCTTCGTTATCTCCGGTGCGCAGGGTAATGCCACGCAACACGCCGTTTTCGATGGACAGGCCGGTGAGTTGCGTGTAAAAACGCACCTGGCCCCCCAGTGCGCAAATGCGTTCACGGAGGGCTTTCACCGTCTGGGGCAGGCGGTCGGTGCCGATGTGGGGTTTGGCCTGGTACAGTATCTCCTGGGGCGCGCCGTGGGCCACCAAGGTTTCGAGCACCCTTCGGCAGCGGGGATCCTGAATGCCGGTGGTCAGCTTGCCATCGGAGAATGTACCGGCTCCACCCTCGCCAAATTGCACGTTGGACTGGGGATTCAGTTCCCCGCCACGCCAGAAGGATTCCACATCAACCTTGCGTTGATCCACAGGCGCGCCGCGCTCCACTAGCAGGGACCGCCAACCGGCTTCGGCCAGGGTCAAGGCCGCAAATAGGCCTGCCGGGCCCGCGCCCACCACCACCGGGCGGATGGAAGGGGCAGGCGGATATACGGGCTTGCATATAGCAGGTGCATCGGGCGCAAGCATGATTCTGGGCGGCCCACGCCGATTGGCCGCCACAGCGGCGGCTTCGGTTTGGGTTGTGTCCAGCCGGGCGTCCAGGGTGAGGATCAGGCGCACATCGTTTTTGCGCCGGGCGTCCACGCTGCGTTTGCGCAGGTGGCATTCCAACACGCGTGCAATGGGCAGGTTTACGCAACGCGCAACCAAGGCGCGGAGCCCAGGGTTGTTCAGCGGCGTATCCGGCGTTACCGATAGATCGCTGATACGGATCATAGCTTCTCTCCTCCCGCCGCACGCCCGGCCAGCAGCCCCGATGCCCAGGCAAAATGTAGGTTCAAACCACCGCAATCGCCGTCCACATCCAGCACTTCACCGACAGCGTATAGGCCGGGCACAAGCAGCGATTCCATGGTGGCCGGGTCAAAGTCCTTTGCGTCAATGCCCCCGGCTGTCACCTGAGCGTTTTCAAAGGGTTGCAGGCCGGCGACAACAAAACGCCAATCCCCCAGCAACGCGGCCAAAGCGTCGGCTTGAGTATCTGTCAGGCTGCCAAATTGCATCTGCAATGGGATTCCGGCGGCCAGGCACAACGCTTCCCCGATCCGGCGGGGCAACATGCCGGTAGCAAACTGACCGGCAGCGATATCGAAGAACAGCGCGCGGCGTTGGCGGATCAGCGAAACTCGTGCTGATTCAACAAGCTCGGGCAGCAGCGCCAGGCGTGCGTGCACCGATCGGCCTTCGGCCAGTGCGGGGCCAACATGGCGGGCCAGGGACAGCGCCGCAATGCCCGATAGGCCATAATCAGTGAAAAGCACCTCGCCCCGCTCGGTGCGTACCGACATGTGATCCACAAGCAGGGTGGCTTCGGCCTGCACCCGCAAGCCCTTTAACGCTTGCAGCCCTGCATAAGCGCAACGGAGCTGTACCAACGCCGGGTAACAGGGCGTAAGCTGATGGCCTAGTGCGGCGAGCAGGGCATATCCCCCACCGTCACTGCCCAGGCGCGGGGAGGCCTTGCCCCCGGCGGCCACGATTACCCTGTCCGCCAAAAGCGCCCCTCCATCGGCCAGGGAAAGCATAAAACCCTTGGGCGTTTGGGTCAGAGTCCGTACCCCCTGCCCACAGCGTATTTCAACGCTCAGGCGGTCGATAGCAAAACGCAGCACATCAAGCACCGCCGACGCCTGGCCGGAATGGGGGTATACCCGGCCATCCTCTTCCTCGCGCCACAGCAGGCCCAAGGACTCAAACACCGCCAGCACAGCCTGGGGGGGAAGGCTGTTTAACACCGCACCCGCCAATTCCGCCCCCGCGCTATGTACGCTATGGCAATGGGAGGCACGGGCGTGCATGTTTGTAAGATTACAGCGGCCATTGCCGGTGGCCAGTATTTTTCGGCCCACACGGTCGTTTTGCTCCAGCACGGTCACTTTGGCTCCCGCCTGGGCGGCGGCAATCGCCGCCATCAGCCCCGCCGCTCCGCCACCAATCACGGCGACGCGGGCGGGCAAGGAATCAGCCATCAAAAGACCTCCTTCTTTTATACGAGCATTGTAGCAAGAAGCTGATCAGGGTGCAAGCGCGCAAAATTCTAGACATTTTCGCCCAGGCGGGGTACAATGGAAAAGGCATATTCCATAATTAAAGGAGTGGAACAATAAATGAAGCAATACGTGTGTACCTTGTGCGGTTATGTGTACGATCCGGAGATGGGCGATCCGGGTGGCGGCATCGCGCCCGGCACCGCTTTTGAAAATCTGCCCGACGACTGGGCCTGCCCGCTGTGCGGGGCGCCCAAGGAACAATTCGAGGAGGCGTAAACATCCCATGGATAAAAGCGCTTTGTTTAAGCTGAGCTACGGGCTGTACGTCATCGGCGTACAAAAAGACGAGGGGTTTGGCGGCTGCGTGGTGGACGCGTTTATGCACACCACGGAGGCTCCGCCCACCGCGGTGCTGTGTTGCATGCAGCGTTCGCTCACCAACACGCTGATCAAAGAGCATCGCGTTTTTACGATTTCTGTGCTTCCCACCGATGTTGATCCGCTGGTGATCGCCAACTTTGGTTTTCAATCCGCACGCTCCGCCAACAAGTGGGCCCATGTGGAGCACAGGATGCACGGCGGGTTACCGGCGCTGACCCATGCTTGTGCGGGCCTGCTGTTGCGGGCAACGGACTTTCGGGAACTGAGCACCCACACCCTGTTTTTTTGCGATATCGAAGACGGGTGGATTGGGCAAGGCGACCCGCTGCTCTACGGCGAGTATCAGCGCGTTATGAAACCGGCTACCCTGGCGGCCTTTCAGGCGCTCAAGCAAAAGCAACAAAGTACGGAGGGATAACAGTATGAAACGAAGCAGGAACCGATGGACGGAGCTGTTGGCGATTGTATGCGCGGCGCTGTTGCTGGCGCAAATACCGGCGGTTTTCGCCTACGCCGAAACTAGGATTACCATCGCGGGCCAAAGGATAAGCGTAAACGTACAAACGCTGGATTTGAGCGGCCTGGGGCTTTCCGACATTTCCATGCTGGCCGAGCTTAAAGAGCTCACGGAGCTTGATCTAAGCGACAACCAAATCGTATCGGTAGGGCCGCTGGCCGACCTAAAGGGGCTGCAAAAGCTCTATATCCAAAACAACCAGATCGAGGAAGCGCTGCCCCTGGCCTCCCTTGCCGCCCTTACCGAACTGCGCATGGAAAACAACCCCGCCACCGATCTGCTGGCCCTGGGCGCGCTGCCCAACCTGCGCAGGCTGGCGGTGAGCGCCGACAATCTGGAGTTGGTGTCGCAGCTTAGGGAAATCACCGAGCTGGTGGTTGTGGGCGACAAAACCGGCGAACTGCTTCCCCTGCTTAAAATGACCAATCTGCAGGGACTCTCGCTGTACAGCGACGCCCTTACCGACATCACCCTGCTGCCCATGCTCACCAAACTCACCAGCTTAACGCTGTCGGCGCCCAACCTTACCGACCTGGCAACCCTGGCCCAGCTCCAAACCGTAGAAAGCCTAACCCTGGCCTGCGCCGAATTCACAGACATCAGGCCCCTGGCCAAGATGCCCGCCCTTACCACCCTTTCGCTCAGCGCCAATACCCTAGGCGATTTATCTCCCCTGGCAGACGTCAAAAGGCTGCACACCCTGTCGCTCACCACGGCGGATATGCCCAACCTGTCTGTGCTGGCCCGGTTCGGGCGTTTGCGCACGCTTACGCTGCGCTCGGCCAATCTGGGCGATCTTGCTTGCGTGGCCTCGGTAACCCAACTCACGGAGTTTTCGGTGCGCAGCGGAGAACTGGCGGATATCACAGCGTTGGCCAACCTAAGAGCCCTTGAGAGCGTTTCGATTGACAGCGATGTGTACGTGGACTGCTCGCCTCTGGCCGCCCTGGATAAACTACGAAACTTGCGGCTGGGCGGGGGTTCCTACACGGCGGATCGGATGGACTTGCTGCGTGCCATGCTGCCCCAGTGTGAAATCTACTTTGAATAGATGAAACCATCGCCAGCAAAAGCCGGGAGAATCCCCCCGCCACTGCGGTGGCCCTCCCCCCTTTGGCAAGGGAGGTAAGGGAAGGAATGGCCAACTTGTTATTCAGCCCCTGCCTCCCTTGCCAAAGGGAGGGGGACCGCGTGAGCGGTGGAGGGATTCCGTTCTGGGCAGACTCATAGTCAAAAAATATTACGGAGAACACAATGATCAGCACACAAAACCTAACCCTAAGCTACAGCGGAAAGCCGCTGTTTAAGGATGTAAACGTAAAATTCACGCCGGGCAACTGCTACGGCCTAATCGGCGCCAACGGCACCGGAAAATCTACTTTTTTAAAGATACTGGCCGGCGAGCTGGAGCCCTCCCAAGGCCAGGTATCCATCACCCCGGGGGAACGCATGACTGTGCTCAAGCAGGATCATTTTGCCTTTGATGCCGAAGAGGTGCTCACCACCGTGATCATGGGCCATGAGCGGCTCTACGCGATCATGATAGAAAAAGAGGCGCTCTATGCAAAACCCGACTTTTCGGAAGCGGACGGCCTGCATAGCGCGGATTTAGAAGCCGAGTTTGCCGAGCTGGGAGGCTGGGAGGCGGAGACCGAAGCCGAGCGTATCCTTGCGGGCTTAGGCGTAGATCTGTCCCTAAGGCATGTGCGTATGGGCGAGCTGGACGGGGCGCTGAAAGTAAAGGTGCTGCTGGCCCAGGCCCTGTTTGGCAACCCCGACATCCTGCTGATGGACGAACCCACCAACCACCTGGACGTCCAATCCATCCGCTGGCTGGAGAACTTTTTGCTGGATTTTCACAATACGGTGATCGTGGTCTCTCACGACCGGCACTTTTTAAACAAGGTGTGCACCCACATCGCGGATATCGACTACGGCAAGATCCAGATGTACGTAGGCAATTATGACTTCTGGTACGAGTACACCCAACTGGCCGCCCGCCAGTTACGGGATCAAAACAAAAAAACCGAGGCCAAGATCAAGGAACTGCAAGAGTTTATCCAGCGGTTCAGCGCCAACGCCTCTAAGTCCAAACAGGCCACCAGCCGCAAGAAGCTGCTGGATAACCTCACCATGGAAAACTACGCGCCCTCCTCCCGGCGATATCCCTTCGTGCACTTTAAGCCCGACCGGGACATCGGCAATGACCTGCTGCGGGTAGACGGCCTGTGCAAAACCGTGGGCGACCGCCAGGTGCTGCGGGATGTTTCTTTTTTGCTGATGCCCGGTGATAAAGTCGCCTTTGTGGGTACGGACGAGCTGGCCAAAACAACACTTTTTGAGATTCTGATGGGCCAGCTGGAGCCCGACGCCGGCAGCTTCCGCTGGGGGGTCACCACCAGCCAAGCTTATTTCCCAAAAGATAACGGCGCGTTCTTCGATGGGATCAGCTATAACCTGATCGACTGGCTCCGGCAGTTTATGGAGGAGCAGTACGAAGCCGACGTGCGCGGCTGGCTGGGGCGCATGCTCTTTTCCGGCGATGAGGCGCTGAAACCGGCCAAGGTACTGTCCGGCGGGGAGCGGGTGCGCTGCATGCTGGCCAAGATGATGGTATCGGGCGCCAATGTGCTGCTGATGGACGAACCCACCAACCACTTGGATCTGGAAGCCATCACCGCCCTTAACACCGGCATGACCGACTTTACCGGTTCCATGTTATTTGTAACACATGACCGCCAGTGCATGCAGTCCGTAGCCAACCGCATCATCGAGATACTGCCCGGCGGCATCATCGACCGGCGCGAAACGTATGATGAGTATCTGGATAATCCAGACATCCCCGCGTTGCGGCAAAAATTATCCTAACTAGCCCTGGCTAGCCCTGTGAAAGTGGAGGCCCGCGATGGAAAAAATCCGGCACGAACGCAATGTAAATATCCCCAACGCGCTGACGCTGATGCGCATCCTGTTGCTGCCGGTGTACGCCTGGCGATACCTGGCCGACGACATCCCCGGCGCGCTGGCGGTATGCGCAGCGGTATGTATCTCCGACATGCTGGACGGCCTGATCGCCCGGCGCTTTAACCAAATCACAACCCTAGGCAAGCTGGTGGATCCCCTGGCAGACAAACTCCTGCTGCTCACCGCCCTCATCTGCTTTGGGATACGCGGCCGGCTGGAGTGGTGGGTGATCGCACTGGTGCTGGGCAAAGAGGCGCTGATGGTGGCGGGCGGCGTGTACGCCCTGCGCAAAAAGATTGTGGTGGGGGCCCTGTGGATCGGCAAGGTGGCCACGGGCCTGTTTGCGCTGGCAGTGCTGGGCAAGCTGATCAACCACAGGTGGCCAATAACCGCGCTGGGCACAACCGCCAATGTGCTGCTCTACACAGCGGTGGGGATAACGTTTGTGGCATTGGCGGTGTACATACGCAATTTGCGCCGGGTGATGAAGGGCACGGATAGCAGCCCCAAAAATAGTTCGGAAATATGAAAAATCACCCTGGAAAAATGGAAGAAAGCTTTATTATTTTTCGTTTAATATGTTATTATAAGGCTGGAAAGTTCTTTGAATCCAGTTTGAAGGGAGGGAGTACATTGCGTATGTTGCAAAAGGGCTTGCTGTTTTTTCTTGCGATTTGCCTATTGACGGCATCGGGAGGTGTTTCCTTGTCAGAGCAAGCATCGCGGCGTGACCGTCGCTCAATCAAACAAAGGTTTTTTGACGAAGATGGAGGCCCTCTCCCCGCACCGTCTCCGCTTTCGCGTTATTATCAGGAAGGCACGCTGCTTGCGGCTGTAGAAGACGAGGAGCATGCGCGGGAAATCGCGGAGCTGTATGGCATTGAACTGGTTTCCGCGAAAAATGGACTTGCCCTATTTCACACGGAACTAGATGTCATGGAGCTCATCCATTTAGGTCGCGAGAATGGCTGGCCACATGTGCAGCCCAATTGGCTCTATCGCGCCTTTTGATTTGGACATGTTTTTTGATACACGTTTCCCCGCACGATTGACGAAAAGGAGAAAATGAAGATGAAACGGATTTTGGCACTGCTGTTGGTCTTTTCGATGGTTTTCTGCTCGCTGGGCGCTTTTGCCGAGGAGATCGGAGAGACGGGTGATCCCGGTACGCCCGCGCAGTCGGAAGAGCCGGATCCCACACCCGCTCCCACCCCGGAGCCGGAACAGGAACCCGATCCTACCCCGGAACCCGAGCCTGAACCAGAGCCCACCCCGGAACCGGAAGCAACGGAGCCCGCTCAGCCTCCTTCCGCTTCCTTCACCCAGGGCCTGGTAAGGTTGGCGCGCGGCGCCGAAGTGCATCAAGACAATAAACTATCGGCGCCGCTGTTCACCCTGCTGGACGATGGCGTCGCTTATGCTTATGCGGAAGAGGAGGGCATCTCCGCAAAAGTCTTATTTACGCTGGACGATATCGCGGCAGACGAAGGCTACGTTGCGTGGGACGCCTTTTATCCGCTTACCGAAAGTGAAACCGCCGTTTACTTGGAGCTGTACAGCGAGGTATACTACGAGGATATCCCGCTATTTGCGCTGTCCGTAGCACTGGCGGGGGCGGAATCCGAGGATGAAGAAGACGAGATTGCCGAGGTTGAGGATGCGCTCTCCTACACGATGGAGGCGTACGGTTTCCCCGGCATGCCCGAGGATTACGTGCTCACCGCCCAGGATTTGGCCGACAAAAAGCTGCTGATTTCCGACGGCACACTGGCGCAGTTAGGCAGGCTTGCTCCCGATAAGGATTACATCGCAAACCAAGTGCTGCTGGTTACGGAATCCCGTGAGTTCGCGCTGTTGGTAGCCGCCTCGTATGGCGCGAGCTTGCTTTTCCATGAGGGCAATCTGGCTGTCATCGAGCTCCCGGAAGACGTCGCCGTGCTGTGGGTGATCACCGCGGCTGCCGATCCCCAGGCGTGGCTCATTGCCGTACGGCCTAACTACATATACCGCTTCATCCCCACCTCCAACGACGGCGGCGCGCGGTATACCAAATCCCCCTTTTCCGCCGCGTCAGCCGCTCCCACCACCAAAACCTGGTTCGATTACCGGAACGGCGATCCCTTCCTTGCAAGCCCGAATGGAAACAATTATCAGTATCACCATGACGTGGTCGGCAGCTATGGCGCTTGGGGGCTGACCCAAGGCCTGAACATCGTTGTTGGCGTGCTGGACACGGGCGTCGTTGCTTCCCATCCGGATCTAAACGCAAATGTGCTTGAAAGGAACTATCCTTCCGAAAGCACATTTGGGATTACCGATGGTATAGACCGCAGAGGCCACGGCACGCACGTTGCCGGCATCATTGCGGCAGTGCAAGGGAACAACGCCGGCGGCGCGGGTGTCGCGCCTAAAGCGAAAATCCGTTCCTATAAGGTGCTCCGCGATTTGGATGGCCAAGGCTCCTCGTTTGACATCGTACAGGGCTTGGACTACTTCAGCGATAACAAAAACGTGCATCTAATCAACGCAAGCTTTGGCGGGCCGGTTTACGATAAGTTTGTTGCTGAAGCCGTTAAGCGCTGCATCGACGCCGGCATCCCCGTCATTGCCTCGGCAGGGAATGATCATATGGGAACATCTGCCTTTCCAGCCGGCTACCCGGATGTGATCAGCGTAGCGGCGACGGATGGCAACAACATGCGCGCTCCTTATTCTAATTATGGGGCAGCCACACTGGCCGCTCCCGGCTCCTACATCTGGTCAACCGTCCCGACGGGCACCAACACGCCGTCTAATCTCCTTGACCCAACCGGCTATCGTTATGCAAACGGCACTTCCATGGCGGCCCCCGTGGTTTCCGGCGTGGCGGCCCTGTATTACAGCGCTATGGGGGCCGAGGACCGCAAGCTCACCAGCGGCGACGCCCTCGCCAACAGAAACGACGTGCTTGCGCTGCGCAGGGCGCTTACCGGCGCTTGCGTAAAGCCTTCCGGCGGAACCGGTTTGGGCGCGGGCATCATCAGCGCTACCAGGCTGTTTGAGCGGGTTGTTACGCCGCCTACACTTACCTTAATGATCGGCGGCATACCCCAATCCAAGATCCCCGCCGCGGTACCCACCACCGCAACAGTAAGGCTGGCGCCGGGTTACAACGGCAATTTCATTGTATACACCACGGATGGCACTACGCCTTCGGTAAGAAACGGTGTGGTTGTAAACGGCGCCCCGGTTACGGTAAACACGAACATCACATTTCCCATCCCCCTGACTTCTTTCGCCGCCGGTAGGCACACCATCAGGGCGCTTGCCGTAAGCGCGTATGGCAGGGTCAGCAGGGTTTCCGCGATTACCATTAACATCAACCATCCCGATCCCGACTTGATCGCCATAAATGGCCCGCGGTATGTGGCCGCAGGGAGAACCGCCGCCTATACAGCGTCCTTTACACCCGTATCCAATACCCAGAGGGTGACGTGGACCCTTGAGCCTGGCAGCGAAGCGTTTGCCACCATCGCTGCCGCCACCGGCAGGCTCACCGTTAGGGCCGACGCGCCGCATGACACTCCAATCACTATCAAAGCAACAAAAGTAGTAACAGCCGCCAGCCCCACTATCGCAACCAATACGTATAACATTACGGTAAACGCCTCCCAGGTAAAGGCCATCACGTTTAGCCCGGCTTCTCCGCTTACACTCAATGTGGGCGAGATCTCGGGAAACATCACACCCACTGCGGAGTTTATGGACAGCACCACATCCGCTGGCGCCGCCCGCATGGACTATATCGTAACCACTTCCAACGCACGAATTGCCACCGTAGCGCCCGTAACGACCTCCGGTCCAAGCGACGATTGGACGGTGACAGCCGTCGCGCCCGGCAGAGCGACCATTACCTTTGCGGCGCAGGACGGTAGTGGCAGAAGGGCCACCTATGCGGTAACGGTAAGGCAGCCCGTTACAGGCATAACCATCGACGGCGGCGCAAACAGCGTGATCCCGCAGGGCAGATCCAAAACGCTTAGGGCTGTGGTCACACCGGCGAACGCCACGCTTAGGACTGTTAGCTGGGAGTTGCTCGACGCCCCACCCGACGTGACCCTGTCCCCGGCGGGCGGCGTGTTGAGAGTTCCCGCGAATACCGCCGGTACCATCCGCGTTAAGTGCACCGCCAATGATGGTTCCGGACAATCGTTCATTCAAGAACTTACGATTACGTCCGCTCCTGTCACCTCCATTACGCTAACCACCACCGACCCGAAGCGGACAGTAAACGCCAGGCAAGTTGTAACAGGCGCGCAGCTTTATCCCTTTGATGCAAGCACCACCACAGGCGCGACTGGCGGCGATACGAGAAAAATAAAGTTTACCGCCACCATTTTAGGCCCCGCAACCCCCCACCCCGCCGGTATGGTTGCATGGACCAGCAGCAGGCCCGCTGTCGCCGAGGTGGATCAGGATGGAAATGTGAACGCTCTCTCTGCCGGAACCACCGTCATCACCTGTACCGCGCAGGATGGCAGCGGCAGAAGGGCAAGCGTCACCGTTCGGGTCATCATCCCCGCTTCGTATATCAAAATCTCGTCTGATACAGCCAATATGTTCTATTACGACCCAGATGGTGTTAAAGGAGAGGGAATGCCGACCCTTGCCGCAGGGAGATCGGTTGCGCTCAAAGCAACCTTTGGCAGCACCTACGGCACGCCGACCATTAGAAGGGCAACATGGGAGATCAGCCAGGTTTGGGCAGAAGACCCCGAGGATGGACAGTGGTATTTATTGACGACAAAACCTGAAGAAGATCTGCAGTGGTTTGAAAAACATGAGCCTCTGTGGAGCAGAAATATAACAATAACCTCTGCTGGTAGGCTTACGGTAAAAAACTGGGCAAAATACCCCTACATGGAGGTAACTGTCAAGGCAACCACCACGGATGGCACCAATCTATCCGATACCATAACCTATGACATCCAGCCCCCCACGACGAGGGTACAGGCTTACACTTACGAAAGCATGGACCTTGACATTTTTGGCAACCGCATTACGTACAGGCCCTCTCAGAGGGTATTGAGCACCGTTTGGGGTAGCAACATTGGGTTTTTGGAAGAAGATGAGGGATTTTTGACCTCCTTCTACTTTATTTCCGACAGTTCATACCCTGATTTTACCATCAGGAGCTCCCATCCGGCGATAGGCTTGCCCGATTCCTTGACGCCGGTGGAAACTGTATCTGTAGGCGGAAGGGAACACACAGTGTATGAAGTACGCGTTTGGACCGGCCACCCCGGCACCGCAAGAATTACCGTAATGGCCAACGACGGCACCAGAAAGAGCTGTACCTTTACGCTAACCGTCGTAGCATATTAAGCATACCGGCAGCGCTGCCAACGAATAACAAAGCAGGGCCCATCTATCCATCAAAGGTAGATGGGCTTTGTTTTGCAAAGGAATATGAAAAATACGCAATAGTAGTTGCGCTCACGCCGCTGATATGCTATAATTTTTTCCGCACTGTATACGGACGGTCCTCTGCACGCAACACGCGGCACGAACGTCTATGAGGAAAGGAGATCCTGCATATGAGCGAAATCATCCGTTCCCTGGAACGTGAGCAACTGCGTGAAAGCCTGCCCAAGTTCGCCATCGGCGACACGGTACGTGTGTTTGTAAAGGTGGTAGAAGGCAGCCGCGAGCGCCTGCAGGCGTTTGAGGGCACCGTGATCGCCAAACGCAACGGCAGCATCCGCGAAACGTTTACCGTGCGCCGCATGTCCTACGGCATCGGCGTGGAGCGCACATTCCCGCTGCACTCCCCGCGTGTAGACCGCATCGAAGTGATCCGCCGCGGCAAGGTGCGCCGGGCCAAGCTGTACTACTTGCGCGGCCTGAGCGGCAAAGCGGCAAAGATCAAAGAAGCTGCGCGGCAACAACACTAATTTGGAGCAACCTTGGCAACCTGAGCGTCCATCCAACGATGGGCGCTTTTTTGTGGACAATATAACCCACGAGGGGAGGAGCTTTGGCTCCTCCCCTCGCGGTATGTTGTGTTTTATGTTTGTTTGTTACTGCGGGGCATCGCCGACATTGCGGCTGGCAGCGCCGGCATTG
>WQXF01000048.1 GCA_009784985.1 Clostridia bacterium
CCCGCCCCAACACCCCGGCCCCGAATGACCCCCGGCCCCGACCGCCAGCTCTCCGCCTTTCCAGATCCCCACGACAAATGCTTCTGGAACATGGACATCGACAACCTGGATCCCGAAAACCCCGAGGATTGGCCGATCATTTGGGAGATTATGATGCAGCCCATCACCGTGCTGAACGTAGACCCCAAGGCCCATGTGTACCCGCTCAACGAACCCAATGCCGACCCCAAGGATTACAGCAACATCACCGGCCAACTCCACGGCGCCACCCAAGGTGTGCACGTGCTGGAAAACCTGTCCGGCGGCTGGTCGCGCATCGAAGCGTACTCCAACGACGGCTTTAACGCGCCCCGGAGTTTTATCCGCGGGTTTAATTCCAAATTGATCCACGGTTACGTGCGCACCAACCAGCTCAAAACCGTAAGGCCGAATCAAGATATCGCCCTGCTGATCGACAAGCTGCGCCAGCGGATGTACGTGTTCGAAAAGGGCGAAATGACCGGCCAGCTTAGGATCTCCACCGGCTTGGCCACCAAGACGCAACCCTACGCCGAAACCCCTGCCGGTGAATTCCTTGCCGACAGCTGGGTGGGCAAATTTATGAACGGCAATATGTATTGCGACATGGCCATCCGCATCAACGGGGGCATCCTAATCCACGAAGTGCCCTATGTGATACGGGACAACGGGGAAAATAACTGGGCCTCTTTTGAGCAGTTCCTGGGCCGGAAGGCCAGCATGGGCTGCATCCGGGTGCCCCGGGATACAAACGAACAGGGCATGAACATGCGCTGGCTTTGGCGGAATTTGCAGCGCCAGAGCAAGGTGCTGATTTGGGACGACTTGGGCCGCGGCCTGCCGCCCCCTGATCCGGATCTGCCGGTATTCTACAATCCCGACGGCGGCAGAAATTATCACTTGAACCAACAGTGCCCCGGCGTCAAGAATCGCTTTTTGCCCCTTACGGGTTTGGTGTATGCCGAGCTTTTTGGCCCACCCTTCGACAGCCTAACGCCCTGCACCACCTGCGATCCCCCGCCCCGCCACGAAGATGAATACTATCACTACGAGGTGCCCGAAGAGATTCATGGGGTGGCCGAAGAATCGGAGGAACCGGATGATGAGCCATAATCCAACCCCATTGGCTTCTTTACGGAACATCGGCAAAGAAATAGCAAAAAAGCTACAGTCCGTTGATATTCCAACAGCAGAGGAATTAAAAAGAGTTGGCAGCAAGGAAGCCTTTTTTAGGCTCAAAACATTGTATCCAAATGTATGTCTTGTTACTCTTTATGCGCTTGAGGGAGCGCTTACTGATACGGAGTACAACCAATTACCGCAGGATGTAAAGCAAAACTTAAAAGCATATGGCGACAGCTTAAAATAGCTTTATGTCGTGATCAACGAAAGAGGATGAGGAACCATGAAATTGTCCAAAAAGAATATCCCACGCAGAGCTTTTGCGGCGCTGCTTACAGCGGCGCTATGCCTGGTTTTCCTGCCCGCAAAGGCGCAAACCGTGATCACCCTCTCCTTTGTGGGGGACTGCACCCTGGGTGGCGACGAAAGCTGGATGAACATGCGCCATACCTTTATGCACACGGTAGCCGAGCATGGGATGGCCTATCCCTTTGCCAAAGTGCGCCATTTGCTTGAGGCCGACGATGTAACCGTCGCCAACCTAGAGGGCGTGCTGCAAGATACGGCGACGGGCCGTCAAAGGGCCTTAAAATACAATTTCCGCGGGCCCACGGCGTATACCCAGATACTCACCCTAGGCAGCGTGGAAGCCGTGAGCCTAGGCAACAACCACAGCGGGGATTACGGCGAGCAAGGGTTAGCCAGCACCAAAACCGCGTTAACTGCCGCAGGCATCGGCTTTTTTATCGACGAGGAAGTGTTTATCTTTGAAAAGGACGGCGTGCGTATCGCGCTGATGGGCTTTCACGGAAGGCGTTACACCGCCCTACAAGACACTATCCCGGGCACCATTGCCAGGCTCCGATCCGAAGGCTGCCAAGCCGTGATTGTTAGCCTGCATTTTGGCAAGCAATATGTGGCCAGGCACAACAGCCAACAGACGGAATTGGCCCATCACGCCATCGACAGCGGCGCCGACCTGGTGGTGGGCCACCACCCCCACGTGGTGCAAGGCATCGAGATCTACAAGCAGCGTTTGATCCTGTACAGCCTGGGCAACTTTGCCTATGGGGGCAACCGCCAGCCCCGCACCATCGAGTTCCCTTCAGTCGTCGCCCAGGTGGCGATGGCCTTTGACGAAAGGGGTTTTGTTTCCCAGACCCTCACGCTGCACCCGGTACATATCTCGGGCACACGGCCGCGCAACAACTATCAACCCTATCCGGTTTTTGGCGCAGATGCCCAGGCGGTGATCAACCAAATCCAAGGGGACACGCCCTTCCCCCTGAACCCCTATGTGGAGGGGCTGGGCGCGATGCAAGAAACGGTGTACGCGTATCCAAAAGAAAAATGATGCCAAAACATTGACACAGCCTCAATCCCATGGTATCCTATCCAAGCAACAAGCAGAAGCCGCCCGCTTCTCACCCGGCGACCATGGTCAGCCTGGGTTCACGGCAAGGTTTTTTGTAGCCTTGATTTTGGGAGTGGGTGGAGTCACCCACTCTTTTATTTTTTGCAGGAGGTGCGTCGATATCAACATGGATCTGATGATTAACGAGGACATTCGCGATCGCGAGGTGCGCGTGATCGGCCAAGACGGCGCGCAGTTGGGCGTAATGCTCACCGCGCGCGCACTGGAGATGGCGGAGCAGGCCCAATTGGACCTGGTCAAAATCGTGCCCAACGCCCAGCCGCCCGTGTGCAAGTTGATGGACTACGACAAGTACCGCTTCGAACAGGCCAAAAAAGAACGCGAAATCCGAAAAAATCAAAAGGTCGTTATCCTAAAAGAAGTGCAGCTTTCCGCCACCATCGAAGAAAACGACGTGCTCACCAAGGCCAAAAAGGCCGTGCGCTTTTTGCAGGAAGGGGACAAGGTAAAGGTCTCGATCCGCTTCCGGGGCCGCCAGATCACCCACACCGAGGTGGGCCTGCGCGTAATGCAGGACTTTATCAAGCGGGTGGAGGATATCGCGGTGGTAGAGCGCCGCCCCCTGGTGGAAGGCCGCCACATGATCATGATCCTGGCCCCCAAGGATGCCAGCAAGGAAGCCAAAAAGGGCGCGCCACCTGTTGCCGCTAGGCCCGTGAGCAAACCCACGCCCCAACCAGAAAAGTCCGCGCCGGCCATCAAGGCCGACGCTTAACAGGAGAGGAGGAGCCCCATGCCCAAGCAAAAAACCCATCGCGGCGCGGCCAAGCGAATGTCCATTACCAAAGGAGGGCTAGTGAAACGCGCAAAGGCTTACAAAAGCCACATCCTAAACAAAAAATCCACCAAGCGCAAACGCAACCTGCGCAAGCCCGCCTTTGTTTCCCCTGGTGAAGTCAAGGTTATCAAAAAACTGATACCGTACAAATAAGCCCTACGTTGGCTTAGGGAGAGGAGAAATTCGCAATGGCCAGAATAAAAATTGCCGTCCATGCCCATAAAAAGCGCAGAAAGATCATGAAGCTGGCGAAGGGCTACTGGGGCGCAAAGTCCAAACAATATCGCGCCGCCAGTGAGCAGGTACGCCGTTCCTTACGTTACGCCTACATCGGCCGCAAACTCCGCAAGCGGGATTTCCGCCGCCTGTGGATCACCCGCATCAACGCGGCCGCCCGTATCAACGATATGTCTTACAGCACCTTTATCAACGGCCTAAAGCGCGCCAACGTCACCATAAACCGCAAGATGCTGGCCGATATGGCGGTAAACGATTCCGCCGGGTTTGCGGAGTTGGTGAGCCTAGCCAAAAAGGCGTAAAAAGAACATCGGGCAACTTTTCATTGGGGAGCGCTTCATGCGCGCCCCGTTTTTTTATTGCCCGGCTATTGACAAGCCCTCCCCACAGTGATACCATGGGATCGCAATCCAGAGTAAAACAATCAGAATTCGGAGGCCCTATGAAATTGTCTACACGCGCCAAGTACGGCATCCACGCCATGCTGGACCTGGCGATGAACCGGGGCACGGGCCCGCAGTCCATCAAGCTGATCGCCGAACGTCAGGGCATCCCGGAGCAGTACCTGGAGCAACTCATCGCCCTGCTGCGGCGGGAGGGGTTGGTCAGCAGCGTGCGGGGCGCACAAGGCGGATACCTGCTATCAAGCCCTCCCGGCGATATCACCATGGCCGAGCTGATGCGGGTACTGGAGGGGCCCATCTCCCTGTCCAACTGCCTGGAAGATCAAGACTGCTGCGACCGGGCCTGCGTGTGCTCGGCCCGGCGGGTGTGGGAGCGTCTCTCCCAAAGCATCGATCAGGTGCTGCACAGCGTAACGCTGGAAGATATGCTGGAGGATCACATGCGTTTGCAGGCAGAGATGGAGGAGCCGTTATGAGTATGTATTTTGATAACGCGGGTACCACTGCCATAAAACCCGAGGTGATGGAAGCCGTGCTCCCCTATCTGGCCGGGTATTACGGAAACGCCAGCAGCATCCATGCGGTGGGGCGGGACGCGCGCAAAGCAGTCGAAAACGCCCGGGCGCAGGTAGCCGCCGCCATCCACGCCAAACCCGAAGAGATCTACTTCACCGCCGGGGGCACCGAAAGCGATAATTGGGCCGTAAAGGGCACGGCCTTTGCCCATTGCGAAAAGGGCAAACATATCATCACCAGCGCCATTGAACACCACGCGGTGCTGCACAGCTGCCAGTGGCTGCAAAAACAAGGCTTTGATATTACCTACCTGCCGGTGGATGCCCACGGGCTGGTATCCCTTGCCGATGTGGAAGCGGCCATCCGGCCCGACACCATCCTGATCTCCATCATGATGGCCAACAACGAAATTGGCGCCATACAGCCCGTCGCCGAGATCGGGGCGCTGGCCAAGGCCCATAAAGTTTTATTTCACACCGACGCCGTGCAGGCCGTGGGCGCTGTACCCATCGACGTGGGCGCGCTGGGCGTGGACATGCTGTCCCTGTCCGGCCACAAGATTTACGGGGTCAAGGGCGTGGGGGCGCTGTACATCCGCCAGGGCGTACGCATCGACAGCCTGCTCCACGGCGGCGCACAGGAGCGCGGGCGGCGCGCCGGTACCGAAAACCTACCGGCCATCGTGGGCCTGGGCGCGGCTATCGAGCTGATAACGCAGGATATAGAGAGCCACGTTCTACGATTGATAAAAAAACGGGATAGGCTGATCGGCGGCATTTTGACCGCCATCCCCCATACCCGGCTCAACGGCCACCCCACCCGCCGGCTGCCCGGCAATGTCAACGTGTCGGTGGATTACATAGAGGGCGAAGCGTTGTTGCTCCGGCTGGATCTGGCCGGGTTTCAGGCCTCCAGCGGATCGGCTTGTACCTCGGGCTCTTTGGACCCCTCCCATGTGCTGCTGGCCATCGGCCTGTCTCACGAGGCGGCCCACGGCTCGTTGCGCCTGTCTGTAGGGGATTTTAACACCGAACAGGATGTAGACGAGCTGCTGGCCGTTTTGCCGGGCATTGTGCAGTCTTTGCGGGATATGTCGCCCATGTATCAGAATAGATCATAACGGGAGGAAATACGATGTACAGCGAACAGGTCATGGATCATTTCACCAGCCCGCGCAATGTGGGCGAAATCAACAGCGCCGACGGCGAGGGTACCGTGGGCAACGCCAAGTGCGGCGACATCATGCGCATGTACATCAAGGTGGACAACGGCGTGATTACCGATGTGAAGTTCAAAACCTTTGGCTGCGGGGCAGCCATCGCCACCAGCAGCATGGCCACCGAAATGGTAAAAGGAAAAACTGTGGAGGAAGCGCTGCAGCTTACCAATCAAGCGGTAGCCGACGCCCTGGGCGGCCTGCCCCCGGTGAAGATGCACTGTTCGCTGCTGGCCGAAGAAGCGATTAAGGCGGCGATTGAGGATTACATGTCGAAGCATCCCTCCGCCTAAAAAAAGGAGGAACAACTGCATATGATACACGGAAACATAGATGGAATCCGCAAGTCCACATTGGACTCGCTAGAAACCCTATACGAGATGGAAATTCCGGAGGACATGTTTTTACCGCCGGATTTGATGCAAAAGCTGGCCCAGGTCAGCTCGGCCATCAATCGCGAGATATCGGTATATGTGTCCCGCGCGGGCGAGGTGATCGATGTAACCATCGGTGGCCTGGAAAGTGTACCCCTAACCGACAAACACCAGCGCCGAAATTTACAGCGCCTGGCCATGGTGCGGTGCATCCACACCCATCCGGGGGGATGCCCACTGCTATCCGATGTGGATCTGGGCGCGCTCAAGTCGTTGCGCTTGGATGCCATCGCGGCCATCGGCGTGCTGGAGGGCCGCGCCACCGGCGTGCAGGCTGCTTTTTTGGGCGAACGGGTGGCCGGGGTTCCCCAGCCCATCGTAATGGAGCCGGTGAAACCTTCCCGCATCCCCCAAGAAGCGTGGATGGACGAAATCCAACAAAGCGAACGCCGGGTGATGGAGGGCGAGCAGGCCACCAGCCAAGAGGAAGCCATCGAGCGGGCCGTGCTGGTGGGCCTGGAAGACGAAATCTCCCTGGCCGAGCTGGCGCGGCTGGCCGATACCGCTGGCATTGAGGTGATCGGCCAGGTATTGCAAAAACGATCCAAGCCCGATCCGGCCACCTATATCGGCAGCGGCAAGGCTGATGAACTTTCGCTGCTGTGCCAGGGCCTGGACGCCACCATGGTGATATTCGACGCCGAACTCTCCGGCGCGCAAACTCGCAACTTAGAAGAGCTGCTGGGCGGGGCCGAGGTAGTAGACCGCACCGTGCTCATCCTGGCCATATTCGCCAAGCGCGCCCAATCACGGGAAGGGCGGCTCCAGGTGGAGTTGGCCCAGCTCAACTATCAGTTGCCGCGCCTGATCGGCTACGGCCTGGTGCTGTCCCGCATTGGCGCGGGGGCCGGGTTGCGCACCCGGGGGCCGGGCGAAACCCGGCTGGAGCTGGATCGCCGCCGCATCCGCAAACGTATCGCCGACCTGCAGCGGGAGCTGGAGGACTTGGGCAAACAGCGGGATGTGCGCCGCGCCCGCCGCCAGCGCAACGAGGTGCCGGTGGTGGCGCTGGTGGGATACACCAACGCGGGCAAATCCACACTGCTCAACCGCATCAGCGGCGCAGGCGTGCTGGCCGAAGATAAACTTTTTGCCACCCTGGATCCGGTGACCCGCAGCGTGCGCCTGCCCCAAGGCGGCGAGTTTCTGCTGGTGGACACCGTGGGTTTCATCAACAAACTGCCCCATACGCTGGTCAAAGCCTTCCATTCCACGCTGGAGGAAGCGCAATTGGCCGATCTGCTGATTGTGGTGTCCGACGCCTCCTCGCCGGAACTGGCGCGCCAGCACGGGGTGGTCAATCAGGTGCTGGACACCCTGGGCGCAGGAGATAAACCGCGCGTTGAGGTGCTCAACAAACGCGATCTGTGCACCCCGGAGCAGCTGCACGAGGTGGCGATGCACTGGCCGGGCGCCCTTCCGATAAGCGCCGCCACCAGCGGCGGAGGCATCAATGCGTTGCTAGATGCGATCATGGAACAAATACATACTCTGCGGCGGCCCACCTGCCTGCTGATCCCCTACGAGCACGGCGCTTTGCTCTCTCAACTGCACGATGGCGGGCGGGTGCTGCGCGAGGAGTACGAGGCTGGCGGAACGCGCATTGTTGCGATGCTGGACGATGCCACCCGCGACCGACTGGTGCAAAAGCTGGGGGCAGGGGCGGTGCAGGCGATGCCGGGGGAGGGGTAAGAAAAAACGATAGGTTCGGTTTGTTATTGACACTTCCTATAATCCTTGATATGATAAATCAAGGATTATAGGAATATTTTTTGCATTTCCAAATAAACTATGAAAGGTAAAAATACGATGTATGGTTTGGAGAATGCTGTTATGGAGCGGAAAATCATCAACGTGACAGGCAAAAGACAGGTCACGATTCCTTTAAAGTTCTATGAAAAACTCCGTTTTGGCAAAGAAGTCGAGTGCTTTCTTGCCGACGACGCAATCGTACTTCGCCCGCTTACCAGTTCGGACGATGGATTTACTATGGAAATCCTAAAAGATTTGATTTCTCAAGGCTACAGTGGTGACGCATTACTCACAGAGTTTTCGCAGCGGCGCGCCAATATCAAAAAGGCAATCAGCTTACTGATTGATGAAGCAGACGAAATTGCAGAAGGTAAACGAAAAAGCGTCTCAACAAAGGACATTTTTGGGGAGGAATAACCGATGTATACAATCAGTTATTCCAAAGCCGCCGAGCGATATCTAAAAAAGATCAAGGACAGGCGGTTGCTTGGGGCATTCAAAACCGCGGTTGATACGCTAAAAGTCAACCCATATGTTGGAACGCAAAAAACCGGCGATTTGCGTGGCGTTTATGGCTATGATGTAAAATGCAATGGCATAAATTACGAGCTTGCCTATCGGATTTATGAGAAAAACGGTCGGCTTGTCGTTATCCTTCTTGCCGGAACGCGGGAAAACTTCTATGAGGAACTAAAACGCTTGATAAAGTAGGGCAGTTCATTTCCATAACCTCCTACGCAACACCGCCTCGCTCCCCTCCGCCCCCACCTTCACACAATGCGCCAGGATTGCCTCCCGCGCCTCCTCTTGGGGCAATAGCGGGGCCGCCGCCAGCCAATCGCCGTGCCACTCCTCGGCCAGCGCGTAATTCACCGCAGGCCACCCATAGGGCTGGCCCAGGGCGTTGGTTTTTTGTTTGCTGCCACACACCGTGATATAAAATTCCCGCATCAGCGCCTCGATTGCGCCAAACATCTTGCTTACGCCTTCTTTTTTGGACCCGATCAGTTGGGCGCGCAACTCAAAGGTGCTCAGAGGCTGGCCGGGCAAAAACAGGGCCAGCGCGCGCTGCTGCATGCGGGGCACCAGGCCGTCGGCATACCGCTCCTCCAACGAGAGGGGCGGCCTGGAGGCGGCAAAAAACAGCGGGTACAACGCGGGGGCGATAAAACCTTTGCGCCCGCCCAACACGTTGCCCACCGCGGCACGGCCCCCGGCAGCGGCCCGCTCCCGCCATTGCCAGGGATCGGTGTCCGGGTCGCCGGTGTGCCATTGCGCATCTTCAGTATACGCACACAGGGAGGGCAAACCAACCGGCTGCCCCGACGAAAACCAAACCAAACCACACTCCTGCAAAAGAGCCAAAAAATCCGCGTATGTTTTTAAGTGCATAGAAATGCCTCCTTGTGGCTTGGCTTACCCCACAGAATGGCCACCCCAGCAGCGGGACGCCGAGGGCGGCGTCCCCTACAGGGTCACGTATTGTGCGTCCGTAAGCCCGACCATCCCCATTGTAGGGGACGCCGCCCTCGGCGTCCCGCCATCAACTGATACAGTACCACGAGCCCCTCGAAAACGTCAATATTTGCATATTTTTTGCGAAAAAGCGATTGTGTGCGCATGCCGGATCGTATATAATGTAATCTGGTATCTTGTCCCTTCACCAACTGATAGAAAAGAGCTGTGTATGAGAAGAATCGCGGGCTTCTTTCGCAAGAAACTTGAGGATTTTCTAAATATGCTAGGCTTGGATATGCGAACCAAGTTGGTTCTCATCTTTTTGGTGGTAAAAGTGATCCCCTTGCTGGTGCTGACCCTTCTGGCCTGGCGGCAGATCAACCTGCTGGGCGGTGACCTGCGCGAGATCGCCGTAAGCGATTCTTCCGCGGCCTTAAATGCCAACGCAGTAGAGAACATTGAGCGCATGACCACCGATACAGCCAACGCGGTAGCCTCCTTTCTGTACGCCCGGGACAACGACATCCGCTACCTGGCCTCTATTGAACCCAGCGAAGAAAATTACCGCAACTTCCTGCAGAACAAAACGGGCCGCCTGGTAGAGCAGGGCGAATGGGCGCTGGCGGAAGACGGTTTGTCCTGGGTCACCAACCGGGCCGAGCCCCAGGCGGGGGGCGATGTCTCCACCAATCCCGAAAACAATGACATGGACGGCTTTCACTATCGCCACCCGGACACCCTGCGTTATCAAAATGTCCCCCTATACGACGAGATTGCCTTTGTGGACTTGGCCGGTAATGAAGTGATCAAGGTGATAGCGGAGAATTCCACCAAAACCCGCTACCCCATGACTGCCAAGAAGCAAAACGTAGCCCAACGGGAGAATACCTACGTAAAATCCGAGACGTATTTTGCTAAGCTGAAAGATTTACAGCCTGGAGATATCTTCGTATCCGATGTGATCGGGGCATACACGCCCTCCAACTACATCGGCATGTATGTGCCCCAAGTAGTAGCTGCTGCTGCTGATCGTGGATACGATATCCCCTACGAACCGGAAGCCCAAGCCTTTGCCGGCCAGGAGAACCCCCATGGCCAGCGTTTTGAGGGCATCGTACGCTGGGCAACGCCGGTGGCTGACGAAAACGACGGGATCATAGGCTACGTAACCTTTGCCCTGAATCACGACCATATCATGGCGTTTGTAGACCACATCACCCCCACAAACGAACGTTATACCGAGTTGCCCAGCGCCTTTGAGGGAAACTACGCGTTTATATGGGACTATCAATGCCGCAGCATCTGCCATCCGCGGCATCATTCCATCTATGGTTTTGATCCAAACACCGGCGATCCGCAGATCCCGTGGCTGGAAACCAGCATCCACGATGCTTGGCACGCTTGGCAAGAGGAAAATGGCCCAATCCAATGGATGGACTTTGTGGAAATGACCAACTGGCCCCTATTTGACGAACAATCCCGCGACAAGCGGCCCGCGCCCGAATTAACGCGGCTGGGCCTGGTAGGCTTAGACGGGCGCTACCTGAACAACGCGCCCCAGTGCACCGGGTGGATGGACTTAACCGTGGACGGTGGCTCCGGCTCCTTCTACATCCTGTGGAGTGGGCTGTACAAGCTGACCACCGCCGCAGCCATTCCCTACTACACAGGCCCGTACGAGCCTTCAATCGAAAACGGCTTTTCCAAGCGAGGATTTGGTATCGTGACCATCGGCGCCAGCTTGGAGGACTTTGCCCGCCCCGCCACCGAAACAGAAGAGCGGTTCACCATGGCCATCAACACCAATCTGCGGTCCACCTTTGCCCAGCTCTTTATCAGCGTGGCCATCATCATCGTGTTTGTGGTGCTGATCGCCATGTGGATCGCCTCCTTCCTAACGGTCAACATCACGCGGCTCATCTCGGGCATCTCACGGTTCCGAAATGGCGCGCGGCAATTCCGGTTCCAATGGCGGATCAAAAACGAGTTCGGCACCCTGGCCGATTCCTTTGACGACATGGCCCAAAGCATCGTAGACAGCGAAAAAAACGCGCTGAGTATCATCGACGCGGAACACCGAATTATCTACATGAACGATGTGGGCCTTAAGCTCTGCGGCAAAACCCTGAACCAGGCGGTGGGCCTGCCTTACAGCCAAACCAGCGTGTATCCCACCGGCACAGTATATGATCCCCTGCGCGCCCTGCGCCTGGGGCAAGAAGCCGAAATTCTTTACATCAAGGATAAGGAGCGTTACGTACACGGTACGGCCAGCCACTTCTTTAACAAAAGCGGCCAAAAAATCGGCTACATCATTCAGAGTGTGGACGTTACCGACATGGTGCTCAAGCAGCAAAAAATTGAGGAGCAGCGCACCCTACTGGACAAGATTTTCTCCGCTTCGCCCGATTTGGTGTGGTATATGGACGGGCAGGGCCGGTATCTTACCGTAAACCCACGCTTTTCCGCCATCGTCGGCCAAGAGCCCGAAGCTTTTACGGGCAAAACGGCCATGGAAGCCCTGCCGGCCGGCATCGCCCAGGCCTTGAGCCAAAACGACCAAGAGGCCATGCAAACCGGGCACCCTCTTTACTCGGAAGAAACGCTGTCCTTTGCCGACGGGCACCAAGAGGTGCTGGACTCGGTGCGCACCCCCATTTGGGATGCTAGCGGCGCCCTGGTGGGCCTGCTGGGTTTCGCACGCAACGTGGACGCCCGCGTAACCATCGAGGCCGAGTTGCGCAACACCCAAATGGAATTGGAGCGGGCTGTAAACGACGCCAACCGCGCCAACGAGCACAAGGGCGACTTCCTGGCCCGCATGAGCCACGAGATCCGCACGCCCATGAACGCCATCATCGGCATTACCGGCATCTTGCAGAAAAAACTGCTGGCGTTTCGTAGCGGACATAAGCTGGAATCCAACGAGCTGGCAGAGGTCGCCCTGCACATGAACCAGATCGAAACTTCTTCCCAGCACCTGCTGGGCCTGCTCAACGACATATTGGACATCTCCAAAATCGAGGCCGGCAAGATCGAACTCTCCGAAGAAGCGGTGGACCTGGTGAAACTGGCCAACACCGTGGTGGGCATCATCACGCCCCGTTGCGACGAAAAGGGCATCTCCTTCCTTACCTGCTTTGATTCCTTCTCGCCCACGGCCTTTGTGTGCGATCCCCTCCGCCTGCGCCAGGTGCTCATCAACCTGCTGGGCAACGCCGTAAAGTTTACGCCCGAAAACGGCGCTGTGGAGTTCCATGTTAAAAAGAAGGATCAACGCCCGGGCGAAACACTGGTGGAATTCATCGTGGGGGACAACGGCGTAGGTATTTCCAAAGAAGCGCAAGCCGATATATTCGAACCCTTTGAGCAGGGCGGCGCAAAGGTAAGCAGAAAGTACGGCGGCAGCGGGCTGGGCCTGGCCATCAGCCGCAACATTGTGCGCCTGTTTGGCGGGGAGATCGTGCTGGAGAGCCAAGAAGGAAAAGGCAGCGAGTTCCGCTTCAGTATATGGATGCGGGAGTCAGAAACCGAGGTGCCCCCGGAAGAGATCGTGGTCGAATTAACCGATGAGTTTGTGGGCAAACGGGTCCTGCTGGTGGACGACGTGGAGATCAACCGCATCATCGTGGCGGCCATGCTGGAAAACACGGGCATACTGATCGACGACGCCGCCGACGGCATCGCCGCCCTCAAGGCCTTCGAAACATCGCCAACCGGCACCTATGATGCCATTTTGATGGACGTACAAATGCCCAACATGAACGGTTACGAAGCCTCTATGGCTATTCGGGAAATGAGCGCCAAACGGCCCGACGCCAGCACCGTACCCATCATAGCCCTAACCGCCAACGCCTTTAAAGAAGACATCGACGAAGCGTTACGAAGCGGCATGAATGCCCACATCGCCAAGCCGGTGGAGCAAGAAAAGCTGGTGGAGATGTTGCTGCGGTTTTTAGTGAAAAAGTAGCGTAATGAATAAAAAAGGACTATCCTACAAAAGTGCAGAATATTGTGTTGCAATCCCGCTAAAAGCTTGACATCTCTACTGCTTTTAGGCTATAATCAAGTGTAATTTAGTGGGAGGAGGTTCATTTTCGGGATAGGGGCTGCGAGAATTGGACATCATGCATGGAAGAACAAGCGCTCCGTTGCCCTGCTGCAACTACTGAACGCTCGATTTGGGTAGAACAGCGAGAGGTTGATGTAGATGATGAAAGAGCGCAGGATGAGTAATCGTTCTAAGCGTGGGAAAGCTATTAGTATCTTCCTGTATATTCTATTGGGCGTCGTTGCCTTCCTTGGTTTCTTTTTCGTTGTGCCGCCCCTATTGTATTGGTTGATGGCTAGGTGTGTTCACCCGTTCTGGGCAAATCGTTCACATACACTGTCACATATGAAGGTGAATGATTTGTCAAACACCATAGTGGCGACTGCTACGTTGGTGCTTTCTGTTGTAGTTTTCTTTATGGATCAGCGCAGGCGGCGCACCGAACACCGCAACAAAGAACAGCACGACAAAAAAGAGCTCTTCCCCAAATGGGGGAATATTTGCTTCGCCACTTGTTCCATTGCGACAAAAAGACCAAACGGACTCCGAAACTACCTCTACGATGATTCCACCGACGGAAGCGAACGCGATGATACGCAGGTGTTCATCGTTTATCTCCACTTTGCAGCCAATCCGATACCGACTACCCTTCGCTATTGTGTACGCAGGGTCACTGTTGAAATTTCCGGTGAGTCGTTCACGTATACGAACGCTCGGCAGCAAGAAGAGGGGATCGTCATCCAACCAGGTGGTCAATATGTTATTGGTTTCTGTTTGCAACTGCTCAACAAAAAAAGTTATGCTCAGTACTATGCTGCTCTTAATTATCCCGAGTCACAGAACCCTTATTACCGCAAGATCATCCTAACCCTGGATTTCAATTTTTCAGTGAATGTGGATTACAAGGACAAGGCAAAGCCATTAACTAAACAACGCAAGACAACCATCTTGATAGCTAACATTGATGACGGCAAGGACAAAGACACAATGGAGAGAAAGTACAAAGTTGAAGAAGTTAAGCACGGCTAAGATTTTTTTAGACAAAACCATAAAAGCAATCGCTTTTGAGGATTTTGTTGACAACGATGCTGATAGGGCCTTTTTGCGAGAGAGTTTGATCTCTATTTTGCGCGAACCACTTTACAAAGAAATCTATTTCTTTTTTAAGGAAGCAATTCACACTTGTGATTATGATGTGGTAATCATTGTAGCAAACAAGTGCTATAATTTCTACAAACTGTTATTGCGGATCATGCCGCTAGAAGAACCGAGCGCGTTGGTCATCAGCGACGACGCAATCCCTTATTTTAGCGAGGGTCTGCAGGGCAAGCGCATTCTGATACTGGATGACATCGTTGAGTATGCACGGTCTTTAAAAAGGCTCCAGAAAGAGTTGCTCAGCGAAAAATACGAAGCGGTCAAAGTCGATATCAAGACATTCATTAAGAGTGACCGACAACCGACCAAAACACATGGCATCCGTTCCGCGGCCATCATGTCCAAGGATAGCTGGCGATTTGCGTCGCAGCGATTGGTAAGCGCATTTGATATGCTGGGGCAGCCGAACACCTATTGCGGGCCGATGCTTCAAATCGATATTTCCGCGCTGATGCACGCGTATGGCGGCGATGATACCGCATTGTTGGCTGGTTTGTTTGACTTTGCTACAGTGGATGAGATTCAATGCCTTCAACCGCACGTCGCTAAGCTGAGCCGCGATTATCTCGTGGTGCCAAAGACAAAGCAGGAGTTTAATTGCTTTAAACCTTCTGATTTTGTGTATTTTCATGCGCAGCTAAACCGGAAGGGAAGATACGCGCTTCGTCTGGTTCCGTTCGTGATATTTGACAGACTGTCCAGTGAGCAAATTTGCACTAGCGTTCAACGCGTCCGAGAGGCATTCGCCATGAATTACACAGAAGCCTCTCCTAGAGATGAAACTGCCTACGTCCAATCTTTCCGTTTTGCTCAATACGCATTGCGGCTGGCGAATTGCTATGAGCTGTTCACACGAATAGAGCCTAAGATACAGTCTGCCATCATTGACAACAGCGATTTGCTTATGAGCTTTGGGCAGAAAGAGCAAGACGCGTTGACGCATAGAACGTATGCAAAGCACATTGGCTATTGTCTGCCCGGAGCGACGGCAAGCCGCGCCCTTTCTCCACCATCTATATCAAACTACGCACGTACGTTTTACCTATACACGCTATATTTTTTCCAGATGAAATTGCGCGACGAAAAGAATGCACCGAAAAACCCGAAAAGGCGAATCATTGTCTTGCCCTGGCATCTTTTATTGGGAAAGGTGATTAAAGGCGTCGATCCGATAGGATTGATAAAGGGATGGCTTGCATGCCTTATCACATCCATCGCCGCGTTAAAAGCGGATTTCGATGATAAGAAACAACTCGTTAGGCTAATCACATGTGCCGGAGAGCACTCTTACTCGCACATGGAGATGCACGGGCAAGCGTTGCTGAAGGAACTTCAAAAGCCAAACACATCAAAACCTGAAAAAAGGATCATGCTTCGCAATTATGTTCGCCAATACCGCCGGCAAAAGAAAACCGAGGGTCCCCATGATGCGGAAAAGCAATTTGCAAACGCGCTAAAAGTAATCGCGAAAGAATCGAATGTGGATATGTTTAATCAATATTGTGATTTCATTTCATCCATTGACGTTAAGCGCCTAGAGCTTATCGAATACGCCGCTGAGCAAATGAAATCCTGCAATAGGCTTTTTTAATCCGCACGCAACGTGTTCATCTCATTTATAACAAAGGATGTGTGGCGAGCGATGCAACCAGCACAAGTAAAGAAGATAATCGAAGAACTCGCGACCGTCTATTTGTGGTTTCGTAATACCCGGATGCAATGCGATCCAAATAACCACCCTGCAGACACATGTTGTTGCCCGGACAGAAGCCAGCTCGACGAGGCACTAACTTTTGCTGATTCCAGGGGCAATTTGATTGATCAGTGGGTAGATGCGGCAGAAGCTCTATCCGACAACCTTTTTGTGGATGTTAACATCGATAAAGAAGCAAAACTAAATTTACGCTTTCACAACAAGCCCAATGAGGATATTTCGGACGATTGCCTATGTATCGCAGCAATCATTCTGCACCTAAATCTATCAAAACAATTGAATGAACCGATAGACTCGCTGAGAGCAAAACTCGCTGAGATTTTGGCCGCCTGCAATTGTAAGTATTTGCTTCTTCGCCTCTATTTTACCATTAGCACTTTGCAGCATGGTGCTTCCACATCAAGTGAATCAATCCGTTATACCAATGGGTACGATACCCTTCGTACATTGTTTTCTTTTGTTGAATCGCTTACCGGCGATACTGTGCTCGATGATCAATGCGCAAGAATCCGTGATACAGCTGTAGAAGCCATTATGGATCAGATACGTGAGATCATTAGAGAGCAACACAGGCAGATCGACAACGACGGAGGCAAAAAAATCGATCCTTTTGCAGAATCACGGATAAAGTGGAAGCTGGATGAGCTCGGGCTCACGAGCGACTGCAAAGATAGACGTGACCTCTCACATCCGGAAGTCAGCAGCAAAATAAAGGAAATTATTGACACGATCCTGCCGGTAAAGCATTCGCTACGCAATGGTTTGTATCAGAGCGGCCACCTATTCGCGATTAGAAGCAAGTTACGGCCACTTCTTGCTGATTACTTCTTAGACATGTATTCCATATAAGCGATAAGCACAAATATGTCTATTTTAAACACATACCGCATATGTTTTGCCCGTATCGCCAACCCAAAAAGGGAGAGATGCGGGTGTTTCCTGTATTGATCATTCAATGCGCGCAGGCCGGGCTTCTATATGTAAACGGGCAATTCTGCGGTGAACTTACCGAGCCGCTTATGTTGCCTGTGCGCCCGGAGGGGCGCGTGTATCTGGAATTCCGCCCGCTTACCGGGGAAGCGTTCCCTTTAGCGGCTGCGCTGGAGTTTTCCCAAGGCAAACTCCTGCCCCCGCTACCGGCTTCGGTCTACGCCCTGCAGTGGCCGGATCGGGTGATCGATTTAGAATTGCGGCCCGTGCCGATGCCGGTGGCCGATGCTCCCCGTGAACCTCTCTCCTCCCTTACGCTGGGCAAAACCCGCCTTTTCCACCAGCGCCTGGGCAATGAAGAAGCCATCTGCACCCGTAGCAAGCCGCTTTTTGCCATACCTAACGGCACCCGCAACCTGCACGCACTTCCGCTGCCGGAGGGGATAACGCTGCTGCTGGGCGAGCATTCGGGCGGGGCGTCGGTCTGGCTATTGGATATTGCCGACCCGGAACAGCCCGCGTTGGCCGATCATATCCATGCCCAGCAGTTGGCCTTGGAAGAAAAAGACGGCACGCTGCGCGCCCTATCGTACGCAAACGATGCCGTGGGGCATGCGTTTCTAACGGTCTATCGCCCGCAAGGCAGTCGGTTGGCGACCCAGAGCCGGGAGCACGCTTGGACGCCCGGCGCGCCCCACTGGCCCCAATCCGGACCCGAAACCCTACGCGCCTACGTGGAAGCCCAACGCCTAGGGGCCGAAAAAGAAGCGACCGCCTATCTGTCTTCCGCAGCTAGGGATCTGTTGGCCACCGCTCCCCTGCCCACCTTTCACACGGTGTTGGAACTCCCCCGGCCACTGCTCACGCCACCGCCAGATCATCCGTTATCCTTGGGGTTATTGGAAACGCAGGGCATCAATCTCGGCACGGTTCATGCAGTATCCGCCCGCGCTGTGTCCTCGGAGCATGCACAAGGCCGGTTTTTGTTGGAGAGTATTTCTGTGAATTGACATACCCCCATCACCGCCGCCATAATCAAAATCGAAAAGAAATTAGAGAAATACCGATCCCGCTGCTCCCACACCAGCAAAAACAAAAAGATGCCCAGCAACGCAATCAAGGGCTGGGGATATCGTACGGCCAGCGCATTTTTAGCAAATAACCCCTCGGCGGCGGCATACATCGCCAGCAGCACCAGCGCCAGCATGATGCCCGAACAATACGCGTCATACTGTGGGTAATGTATCCCATCGTACAGCAAGTAATCGTGGAGCCAGGTTTCGTTCCATGGGTCATCATCCAAGAAATCCGAGAGGCCTAGCGTGCCGGTTCCTATGCTTTCGGCGGTTTTTAGAACGGCAAGATCGAGCAATGTGCCGTTTTGCCATCGGTTTTTTACAGCGTCGCCAAACATCTGCCAACCGGCGGCAGTGCGTTCTTCTTCGGTCTCGCCCGCGTAAAATACATCATGAAAGGCGCCGCGGTCGTTGGTGGCGCCAAGTACCAGCCAGGCCACCCACGGCACCTTGTACTCCTCGATGATGTCGTCGCCCATGTGCCGCCTGAGCACCTGGGCGTTCCATATCGAAAGGCCCAGCGCAAACACACAAACGGTGGCGATCACCTGGCCAACCAGCAACTTGGGCCGCCATTGCAGCAAATCCACCAGCCAGATGGCGGCAAGCATAATCAGCGGCGTAGCTTTGATGATGTACCCAAGAAAAGCGCACACCGCCCACAACAAATCCAGCGGCAAACGGCGCAGCAGGGGCTTATGCCGGGCCACCAGGTGGAGCCACAGCAGCAGCGGCGGAAACACAAAGCTCATGGTATCGGTATAGAACGCCGCGCTCCCCACATAGTA
>WQXF01000049.1 GCA_009784985.1 Clostridia bacterium
GTACGCCGGCTATGGTGAGCGCCGCAAACAAAAATGCCAGCATGGCGCCCAGGAAGATGCCAATCAGCACAGGCGGATTGATGAGAGTGAGGTTTAGCGCGGCCTTCCCCGCTTCAGCCAGTCGATCATTGGCGGTGTTTACATACGAAACCAGAAGCGCCAAAGCCGTAAAGCAGGTGGAGCTGATGGCAAAGCCCTTGCCGGTGGCGGCGGTGGTGTTGCCAAGGGCGTCCAGAGCGTCGGTGCGCTCGCGAACCTCTTTGGGCAGATGCACCATTTCCGCGATGCCGCCGGCATTGTCGGCCACGGGGCCAAAGGCGTCGGTGGCCAGGATGATCGCGTTGGTGGCCAGCATAGCAACGGCGGCAAGGCCAATGCCGTAAAGCCCGGCATTAAAACTGGCAAAACCACCGGCGAGTACGAAGCTGGCGATAGCGGCGATGGATACGGACAGGATGGGCCCGGCGGTGGACTTCATGCCCAGAGACAGGCCGCCAATCAACAGCGTGGCGGAGCCGGTTTCGCTGGAATCGGCAAGCTCCTGGGTGGGTTTGTTGGCGTCGGAAGTATAATACTCGGTGAAGAAGCTCACCGCAAAACCCGAAGCGATACCAACTACCACCGCAGCAAAGATGCCCCAGGCGTTCTGCGACATTTCCGGCGCGTGAGACAGATTTGCGATAATCAAGGTCAGCGGCAGGGTGGCGATGGCGGCCAGGCCACCGGCCACATACACGCCGCCATGCAAGGAGCGCAAAAGGGTTTTTTGATCCGTCTTTTCCTTTGTTTGCACAAAGAAGGTGCCGATAATGGAAGCCAGAACACCTACCACCGACACTAAAATGGGCAGCAGCAGGCCGGCGGAACCGTATCCGGCGGCATATCCCAAGGCCACGCACGCCACAATGGCGTTGGAGTTGGATTCGTACAGGTCAGCGCCCATGCCGCAAACGTCGCCCACGTTGTCCCCCACGTTGTCGGCGATAACGGCGGGGTTGCGGGGATCATCTTCGGGAATACCGGCTTCAACCTTGCCCACCAGATCGGCGCCCACGTCGGCAGCTTTGGTAAAGATGCCGCCGCCCACACGGGCGAACATGGCCATGGAGGCGATGCCCATACCGAAAGTTACCATGGTTTGGGCAATCTCGGTGTTGCTGGCATTAAATACAAACCTAAGGAGCAGGTACCAGGTGGTGATATCCAGCAGGCCCAGGCCGTTGACCGTAAAGCCCATCACCGAACCCGACGAAAAAGCCACACGAAGAGCCTTGTTGAGCCCTTCCGAAGCGGCGTTTGCGGTGCGGGCGTTGGCATAGGTGGCAACCTTCATGCCAATAAAGCCGGAAAGGCCGGTAAAGAAACCGCCTGTCGCAAAAGCGTATGGCGTAAATTTGTTGACCAGCCCCAAGAAGGAAAGCCCCAGCAGAATAAAAAACATAACGATAAAAAAGATGGTAACGGTTCTGTACTGGCGCTTAAGGTAAGCATTTGCGCCGGCACGGATCGCAGCCGCGATTTTCACCATCTTTTCGTTGCCTTCGGAGAAGGAAAAAACCTTCTTAATTTGGAAGATAACAAAGATGAATGCGGCGGCAACGCCCACATAACCTAACCAGAACAGATGATCGATTTCATCCATCACCAATTCTCCGGCAACCAGTTCTTCTGAAATCGCAACGATTTCTTCCGTATCTGCCACATCGCCTGCTGCCTGGCTTTCTCCTGCCAGCACGACACCAAACTGCAACATCATAAGAGCCACCAGCACCAGTAAGAATACCCGTTTCATGTCCCTTTCCTCCTGTGGCCCTGTCCATGGAGCGCATGGGCAGGAATATTCGACGCATAACTGTATTTGGGCAAAAAAAAGCACATGGTTTCCCAGACGCCCAAATACGCCCGATTTTATCGCTACGTCTCAGAGTATATTAATGCAACGTTTGAAAAATGTCAATAGATTCACTAACAAAAAATATCGGATTTAGTCGGAAAATACGGCAATGGGAAATTGGCACACACGTTGCGCCGTGGAACCATACGGAATCAGCGGCAGGGACACAGCCTGGTTTGCGTCCACCAACGGCGCGATGGGCGGAGCCTCTGCCGCACCGTGCTTTTTTTTCCAGTCAGGCAAGGGCACGGCTTTTGCCTCTACTACCAGTGGCGACCCATGGCCAAAGGGCCCGGCTTGGGCCGGATCAGACCGTACAATGCTTTGCTGACCGGGCAGCAGAGCATAGGCCCAGGGCTGCCCCATATCCGGCGCGTGGGCAAGCAGCAATGGCCCCCGACTTAGGGCAGCCGAGCGGTAATACCATTCGCTTTGTGTCACCTGCATGGGCAGGTGCAGCGCTATCGTATCGCCGGGCCGCCAGGTTCGGTGGAGCACAAAGAACGTACCGGGCTTGCATTCGTGCCGCTCCTCCCCCACCATAAGCCACGCCCCCCCGGCCCAGTCAGGTATACGCAGATGCAATGGAAAGGCCAATTCCCCTCGCGCATGGACACGCAGGGTTACGGTTCCGTCAAAGGGGTACGACGTTTCCACATCCAAACGCACCGTGCCGCCAACAGTGCGGGCGCGCACCGTACAAGGCGCGTAAGACATGGCGGCCAGGCCTCCGTCTTTTGAGGCCATCCATAACGAGGCGGCAAAACGCGGAAACCCATGATGGAGCATTGCATCACCGGCATCCGTTAAATCGTTTGAAAAGGCCGCTGAATGGGCATCGGCGCTGTACCAGCAACGCTTGGGGGTAACAAGGTCGATTTGATTGGGCTGCTGCACGCGCTGCCATGTGCGCATATCGGCCGAATAGGCAGCGGGCAGCGCGTTAAACGCCAGCTTTTCCAGCACATCGCCATAGGAAGCAGTCCCCAATGAACAAAGCAAGGATTCCAGCGTGGACATCAGTTCACTGATTGCCGCGGTTTTTGTGCCCTGGGAGGGCGAAGCGCCGCTAAGCAAATCATCACCGCTGAACAGGCCGTTGGCAAAACCATGATGGCGCATCAGCTTGGCGTACCCCACATCAAAGGCCTCGGTGTGTTTGATGCCGCCTGTAAACTGGGCGATCAGCGCGGGGGTTTTGAGGCCCATGGCCAGGTTGACAGCATGTGTTTGCTGATACACCTGCGTATGATACTGCTCGTTGTCCATCATGCCCTGGCGCAGTTCATCCCAGGGCAATTGTTTTGCGATGGGCGCTTTGAAGGGCATGGTGTGGCAAAAGGCCGTCCAGTCCACGCTTTGAATCTGCAAACAACGGGCCAGTTCCAGCAAACTGCGCTTGCCGGTCACGCGGTATAACCACAGCACCGGCTGGAGCAACTCCCCCGCCCGGGCCGATGCCTGTGGGCCTAGGGGCCGCTCCTTAAGCCCCTCCCACACATACTTGCAGTAGCGCAGCATGTGAACCAGGGCCTGCTTGTTGGCGGTTGCCATATAGTATTGCTGCAAAACCAACATCAACCCCGCGTCGTCCATTGAGGACGGGCAGTTGTCTATAGTACGTTCGATCCGCTTGTGGGCAGCCTCGATCAATGCAGAGTCCCCAAGCAAATATCCTAGGGGCAGCGCAGCAGCCAGCAGCCCATCGGATTCCGAGGCATCCCCCAGGCCCTCGGCCAGGAGCAAAAGCTGGGCGCGCAACCAGCCCTCGGGCCGGATGGCGCCCAAGGGCAAGGGAGCAAAAGGGACTTCCATAAGGGGAGCGCGATGGAATATCGGTTTAGCTGGCATGGAGACCTCCAACTCTAATTGTTGCCTTTGTTACTTGACCATCGCAAAATGATAGGCTTCACGTACCCATTCCATCATTTGCTGGTCCACTTCATCTTTGCTCTGAATGATGGCGTGATGGGTCCATCGCCCAGGATACGGTTCGGTTGACTGCACGATGCGCGGATGCTCCATTTTATGATTCAAACCGAAAGTAAGGATAATGTGCACGTCTGGGCGGCCCTTTATTTTGCGGAAGGGCAGCGAAACACAAGCAAAAATGTGTTTGTTCACAAAAGAGATTTGCGTTTTTTTCACTTGTACCCGTACATTCGAAAGTGCGCCGCTTATCTTTGCCTCAACCGCCTCATACAGCGAAAACGCTTCCGGCATTTTTGCAAAAAACCCAAGCAGTTCTATATCCATTTTCACCGCGCCTTAGTACGGATTTCTTCCAGCATTTTCTCCAGAATCCCGCTCACCGGCATGGCACCTAGATCCCCATCCTTGCGCGAACGCACGGCCACGGTTTGATCCTCCACCTCTTTGTCGCCTATGATCAGCATATAGGGCGCTTTTTCCATTTGCGCCTCGCGAATCTTAAAGCCGATCTTTTCGTTGCGCAGGTCGGTTTCCACGCGGATGCCCTGGGCCCGCAGCTCCTCGGCCACCTTCCGCGCCCAATCATCGCAGCGTTCGGTGATGGTAAGCACCTTGGCCTGCACCGGCGCAAGCCAGGTGGGGAAAGCGCCCGCAAAATGTTCGATTAGGATGCCGATAAAGCGCTCCATGGAGCCAAGGATCGTACGGTGCACCATCACAGGGCGATGCCTCTCGCCATCCGGGCCTACATACTCCATGTCAAAACGCACGGGCATTTGGAAGTCCAGCTGGATGGTGCCACACTGCCATGTGCGGCCAATGCAGTCTTCTAAATGAAAGTCGATCTTGGGGCCATAGAAAGCGCCGTCGCCCTCGTTGATTTTGTAGGGCATGCCAATCTCCTCAAGGGCTTGCCGCAGCGTTTCGGTGGCCCGATCCCAATCTTCCACACTGCCCATATGATCCTCGGGCATGGTGGACAGCTCCACACGGAACGCAAAACCAGAGGTGGCGTACATATCGCAGTTCATTTGGATGATGCCGATGATCTCGTCCTTTACCTGATCGGGCGTGAGGTACAGGTGGGCGTCGTCTTGGGTAAAGGCGCGGACGCGCATCAGGCCATGCAACGCGCCACTCATCTCGTGGCGGTGCACCAAACCCAGCTCGGCAACACGCAAGGGCAGGTCCCGATAGGAGTGCATCTTGCTTTTGTACACCAGGATACCGCCAGGGCAGTTCATGGGTTTTACGCAAAAATCAACTTCGTCTATCTTGGTCATGTACATATTGTCGCGATAGTGATCCCAATGGCCGCTTTGCTGCCACAGGGCGCTGTTGAGCATGATGGGCGTGCGGATCTCGGCGTAGCCGTTTGCCTCGTGGAGCTTACGCCAGTAGGCCTCCAATAGGTTCCGCAGCACCATACCCTTGGGCAAAAAGAACGGAAAACCCGGCCCCTCGTCACCGAGCATAAACAGCCCAAGCTCCTTGCCCAGCTTGCGATGATCCCGGCGTTTTGCCTCTTCTAGCCGCTCAAGGTACGCGCTTAATTCCTCTTTGGTGGGGAACGCCGTTCCATATACGCGCTGGAGCATCTTGTTTTTTTCGCTGCCGCGCCAGTACGCACCGGCGATGCTGAGCAGCTTCATGGCTTTTACCTTGCCTGTGGAAGCCACGTGAGGCCCGGCACACAGATCCACAAAATCCTCCTGCTTGTAAAAAGATATTTCCTCGCCCTCGGGCAGCTCCTCAATCAGCTCCACTTTGTAAAGCTCACCCTGCTCACGCACCAGCGCCAGGGCTTGATCCCGGGGCAGCACAAAACGTTCCAGCTTGGCGTTGCGTTTGATGATGCGCTGCATCTCCTTCTCAATCGCCGCCAAGTCCTGGGTGGTGAAAGGCTCTTCTACGTCAAAGTCGTAATAAAAGCCGGTGTCGATGGCCGGGCCGATGGCCAGTTTGGCCGTGGGAAAAAGTTTTTGGACCGCCTGTGCCAGCACATGGGACGCGGTATGGCGCAACGTGCGCAGTTCCATCTCGTTTTCATGAATGTTTTGTTGAGTCTTTTCCATTGTTCGCACCTCCATCATCATACAAAAAGGCCCGCCCCATGCGGGGCGAGCACGTATTGGCTCGCGGTTCCACCCAACGTTCCGCGCCTGGGACCAAAGCAAATGCTTTGAGCCGGGCGCGCTTGTGAGGGGCTGTAACGTTCCCCAAACGATTCGCTCCGGGGGTGGTGTTAGGCGGCGCTCGGCCCGCGCGAACTTTCAGCCAATGGCTCGCGCTCTCTGATGGCGAGGGGTGCCGCATAGGAATCCCCATCTTTGCGAAGGGTTGTTTTTTATTATTATATGCTGCTATTTGGTTGATGTCAATATGTGAGTGAAATAATTTAAGTCAAGGACGTGCCCCGCCGCCACGCACACAAATCAGCCAGCGTGCACGCCGCGCAATCCGGCTTGATCGCGCGGCACACACGCCGGCCATGATAGATAATCCAAAGATGGGCGCGGGACCAATCCTCCCGGGGAATGGCTTCCATCAGCTGCTCCTCGGTGCGCAGCACGTCTTTAGCTTGGGCCAAGCCCAGGCGATTGGATACCCGGAACACATGGGTATCCACAGCGATAGCCTGGGCGCCAAAGGCGTTGGCCATCACCACATTGGCGGTTTTGCGGCCCACGCCGGGCAGGGCGGTGAGCGCCTCCATATCGCCGGGCACTTGGCCTTTGTGCTCGGCCATGATCTTGCGGCATGCCAGCACGATGTTTCGAGCCTTGTTGCGATAAATGCCGCATAAACGAATGTAAGGCTCGATCTGTTCGGGCTCGGCTTTGGCCATGACCGCCGCGTTGGGATACGCCGCAAACAACGCGGGTGTGGCCTGGTTCACCTTTTGATCCGTACACTGCGCTGAAAGGATGGTGGCAATCAGCGTTTGGAAAGGATCAGAAAAGTGAAGCTCGGGCCTTGCATCCGGGTAAAGCCGCTCCAACTCCGCCAATATTTTGTTTGTTTCGCTACACATGGCTTCATCCCCCATTCACTTGGTATGGGGTGATGATAGCACACATGTCAATATTGATCCATATAAAAGTTTCGCGGCTGAAATATGGGCGTTAGGCTGGGCCTGCCCATACCCGTCCGCTCCACTTGGTAGAATCCGATCAGGTTGTTGGGCTGGGTTTTTTGATACACGGCCATCACCCGGTCTGCATCCTGCATATCAAAACGCACCGACAGGCCGCAGCCTACGGCCACATCCCGTGGTGTGGAAACCACCTGTACGCGGATCGCGGCCCGCTTGAGCGCCGACTCAAAACGCAACACTTGCTGCCGGGATCGGAAAGCCGCGATGCCGAAGTTCTCCGGCATATTTTTTCTCCTCCTTTGATTGCTAGCTGGGCTCACCGCCGCGGCATGGATGGGCGGGCGGATAATATACTGTACGGCAGGCAGGCGCGCAACGTGACAACCGCCGCCGCAGGGAGGAAATCATGATCTATTTGGACAACGCGGCAACCAGCTTCCCCAAACCACCCCAGGTGCTGCGGGCGGTGTGTGGCGTGCTGGAGAAAATCGGCGCCAATCCTGGGCGCTCCGGCCATCGTTTGGCGCTGGCGGCAGGCCGGGTGATTTACGAATGCCGGGAGGAGCTGGCCCATTACCTGGATGTGGACGATTCCTCACGTTTTGTGTTTTGCGCCAACTGCACCGAGGCGCTCAATTTGGCCATCCACGGCACCCTTAGGCGCGGCGATCACGCTGTGGCCACCATGCTGGAGCACAACTCGGCGCTCCGCCCGCTCAGTGGGCTGCTGGTGGCCGGAGATATTTCGCTCACGCTGCTGCCGCCTGAGTCCGGCCACGTGGTGACTGCGGAGCAGGTGCGCCGCGCCCTTCGGCCCGGAACACGGTTGGTGGTGGTAAACCATGTGTCCAACGTAACCGGCGCGGTACAGCCGGTGCAGCAGATCGCCCAGGTTTGCCGGGCAGCGAAGATTCCATTGTTGATAGATGCGGCGCAAAGCATGGGCGTATTGGATGCCCGTCCCGACACCCTGGGCGCAGATCTGCTGGCTGCGCCGGGGCACAAAAGTTTATTCGGCCCCCATGGAACCGGCTTTTTGTACATCGGCCCAGGCATCATCCTGCGCCCCCTTAAGGAGGGAGGAACAGGCTCTCTTTCCGAAAGTATGATTCAGCCCGAGGAGATGCCCGATCGATTTGAGAGCGGCACGCAAAACCTGCCCGGCATCGCCGGGTTACTCACCGGATTACGTTTTGTAAAAGAACACCGACAAGAGATCGCCGATCACGAAAAAGCGCTGGCCCACCGCGCTTACGACGGCCTGCACAATATAGCGGGCGTACAGGTTTATTCACCGGCGGATGCCGCCATCGTGTGTTTTAACGTGGGCGAATTGCAATCCGGCGAAGTGGCCGAACAATTGGATCAGGCAGGCATTGCGGTACGCGCCGGGCTGCACTGCGCGCCGGGCACCCACAAACACCTGGGCACATTGGAAACCGGGGCGGTTCGTGTAAGCCCAGGCTTTTTTAACACCGAGCGGGATATGGATACGCTGTTGCGCGCTGTTTCGATTATTGCAAGAAGCGCTCCAAAATAAAGGAATCGCGCCGGGCAGCTTTTTGCTCGGCGCGATGTATGTCTTGTTGCGATTATTCCCCAGAATCGTAGGGAGACTGGGAAGGCGAATAGGACGAATCAGGCGAAGCGCTGGAATCGCCTTTGGCACTGTCCGGCCGGCCGTTCAGGAATTCGCCAAAGATAATCAGGGCATCCGCCACGGACTGGAGCTCGAGGGCGTTGGGATGGAGAATCTCAACGCCGTCGGGCTTAAACTTGGCTCCAATCTCCACGCCTCCGTCGATTTGCAGCACGATTTCCTTTACCGATACCTTTTTCATTGATGACACACCTTTCCTTTGTAATCTGCTTAAATTTTACGATTGTTTTACGATTATGTCAACAAAATGCGTGGCGACTTAATAAATACGCGGAAATGCTTAATAAACGCACTCAAGACGCATTTTGTCAAGGTGGTAATCTGCAGAAATGCGATCATTCCCAGAACCGCTCTTGACGAACTTCCAAAACTGCGATAAAATACCAGGCAAGAAGAACCAAAGGAATTGAAGATTCGACAGATATTACGCTTAAGGCCGGATTAGATCCCCAACAGAAACACCAGTATTCCCCATGCTGGCTTAAGGCTTTGTTGCAAGGGGCGTTTTGTTTTATGGGCTATTGAAGAATAGGAGGCGATGGAAATGGCATGCCGTTGTTCAGAGATAAGGCAGTTAGAGCGTGATCTTTCGTTGTTGGGAGCAATAGGTCCGTTGCTTGTGCAGGCGCTATCGATTCAGTCTGGGGTGATCAGCTCACTGAAGAGTTCATCGGCGTCGCTGGAGCGGTCGGTTTTTCTGGAGAACATGGGTGAGACAACGCAGTTGCTGGGTAAGACAGGAGATGCGACGGGCACGGAGGAGAGAACGGCACAGTCGCAGAGCAGCGGTGAGGTATCGCGTCTAAACGGAATTTTGAATGGCATACGAATGGAAGACCGGAGGTATCATGAGCAGGTAGCAGCTGCGGCGGCAGCGGCGGCAAAGCCGACTCAAAGTACACCAGCCCCAAGTGGGAGCGGCAGCGTTGTGATGTAGGATGGAGGAAAAGTTATGTCCAATATAAAAGTTGCGCCACAGAACTTTGAGGAAGCGCAAAGCCGGATGAATGGGCTCATTGGGCAGATGGAAAGTCAATTAAAAGAAATGACCGCTTGCTACGATTCGATGCTCAACCATTGGAAAGGGGCCGCGGGCAACGTATACAAAGAAACGGCCACGATGATGGTGGAGGAGACGCGCAAGAATGTGGCGATGCTTCGTGAGTTAACTAGGGACTTAAGGAGTGCGCGAAGCACAATGGAAGGGGCGGACAAGGCGGCGGCAAGAAGCTATACCAGGACACTTGCTTAGCGAAAGGAGCATTGCGATGATGCAGGGCAGTCATGATATATATCTGGATTTGGATAGGCTTTGCGTGGAAGTAATGGACATGAACCGCAAGGCGCTTCAAGCGCTGCAAAATGCTGTTGGGCAGGCGGAAACCACGGTGGCGAAGCTCACTGCTTTGGGCTGGAGCGGAACTGCGGCGGATGCGTATCTGGGCAAGTTCAGCAAGTACAAGGGCCAGGCGAGAAGCTTGTATGTGCATGTCGAGGAATTTAACCAGGCGCTGATGAGGATTTCTGAAAACGGCGATCAGGTGCTGTCCAGCGGGAGGAAGCTTGTGAGCAGGCTCTGGTAAGCGCGCGCGAGGAAAGAAGGGAGAATGCCAATGGCAAAGAAGATTCTACTGGACAGAAGCGCCGCAGCGGACGTAAAAAGCAAGCTGGCGGAGGCATGTCGCGAACTCAGCGGAAGCGGCATTCCCGCTCTAAAAGCGCAAAGCGAAGCGAATCCGACTTGCAAAAGAGCCAGGTAAAAGCCATTTCCAGCGCGCAGAGAGAAGCGAACATGGTGCTGATGAAGCTAGAGGAATTTTCAAAAGCCTATGGGCGGTACGTGGACGAGATAGAAGTATTTGACCAGAGTAGCGCGCAGTTGCTAAAGATGGCCGTAGACAAGGCGCAAGAGAGGCTGGACGATGGAGCAGCCGATCCGGTCCAGGTCGATACCCATTCGGCGCTGATTGACATGCTGATCGCCGGCGGGATGTCCCCGGAGGAAGCCGCCGCACTGATGGCAGTGCCGGAAATAGCGGCAATGCTTGCAATAGCACCGGGGCCAAACGGTTTAGAATTAATGCCCAAAGATAGGCTCAAGTTTCTATTTCCCGAAGACTCGTACTTTGTGGATTACACTGATTTATTGACAGGCAATACGTTTTCCTTAAGATGGGACCCGAGAATTGACTATCATACGGATACTTGGTTTCGCAATGATGAGGCGCGAAATAAAGCTAGAAGTTGCTTAAGTTCCGAGACAAGCGAAGCACACTGGAAAAAATCATCTAGTTGGTCAAAAGATGCCCGCCCCGGGTATGTAAGCGCAACGGATAGATTCGGAATAGAAAGGAAAATTGCTGTTGGGCTTGTTTTTTTCCGCATAGATCAGTGTACTCGAATTTTAGCCAAAAAGGGGAAATGTGTATGTTCCATGGCGATGATAAAAAAGGTTATGCAAGAGATCACGGCAATGAAGCGGCACTCAATGCATATAATGGAATCAATGTTATAGTTCCACAAAGGGACCCTGCCCCAAGATGAGGGCGATGCTGCAAATTAGAGTAAGCGTTCAATTGCTATACGGAGCAATATCAAAAGGAGAAAAGTACTATGAAAAAGCACTTATACGCATTGGTGATTATCTCCATCCCTTTCCTTCTCAGTCCGTTGGGTATTCTGAGCGGCGGTACTCATTCACCGGAAGTGCCCGGCAATATTGTCATCCATTTCCCTGATCCGAACTTTGAGGCTGCGGTGCGAGAAGTGATTGGCAAACCGGTGGGGGAAATACTGGCAAGTGACGTAGCAAAGATAACGGATCTTGATATAGGAGAACGTAAAATCGCTGATTTGCAGGGGATAGAATATTTCACTGATCTAAGAACCCTTATTTGCTTTGGGAACCGACTGACGAAACTGGACGCAAGCCGCAACACTGCGTTAGAGGAGCTTCTATGCCATGAAAATGAACTGATTGAACTGGATGTAAGCGGTGCAACCGAACTGAAAGTGCTAATGTGCTCTATCAACCAGCTTACGACGCTTGATACAAGCAAAAATGCGGCGCTGGAAAGACTTTACTGCGATGAAAACCAATTAACAATGCTGGATGTACAGCAAAATGCCGCACTGAAAATACTTGACTGCGGCTTCAACCAACTGACAATACTGGATTTAAGCAAAAATACTGCCCTCAAGGAGCTTAGGTGCAACGATAATCAATTAAAATCGCTAGATATAAGCCTAAATGCACAACTGGTTGAACTGCGTTGTAGTAGTAACCAACTGGCTGTCTTAGACACAAGTAATAATGTAGAATTATCGTTGATATACTGTTTTGACAATCAACTAACAACACTGGACGTAAGTAACAATACCAAGCTTTGGGCCCTCTTTTGCGATGAAAACAAACTGGAATCTTTAAATCTGCAGGGAGCTATCTCTTTGAACAGGGTTATTTGCAATGACAATCAACTGACGGCTTTAGATGTAAGCAGTAATGTTGTATTAGATAGTCTGGTTTGCGATAATAATCAACTGTCGTCGTTGAATGTGAGCGGTGCTATTGCACTGGCAAGTCTTGAATGCTTTGATAACCAATTGACGGCCCTTGATGTGAGTAATAATGTCGCATTACGTAGTCTTGAATGCAACAACAATCAACTGACGGCACTGGACGTGAGCCATAATGCTGCGTTGGGAACGCTTTACTGCCATAACAATTACTTCCCCGATAAAGCCGCCATCAAAGGACTGGACGAGAGCAGGCTTGATCATTTTGTCTTCGACCCGCAGTTCGATCAGGTAAACTAAAAAACCTAGTACAAGCGAGCTTCGAGAAGGGAGAACATGCTGATCGCCGGCGGGATGTCCCCGGAGGAAGCCGCCGCACTGATGGCAGTGCCGGAAATAGCGGCAATGCTTGCAATAGCACTGGGGCCAAACGGTTTAGAATTAATGCCAAAGGATAGGCTTTTGTTTTTATTTCCCGAAGGAACGTACGTATCACTCGGATACTCGGTTTCCTAACGATAACAAGGAAGAAGCGCGATCAGCAGCTAGAAGATGCTTAAGTTCCGTGGTAGACGACGAATACTGGAAAAAATCATCCAGTTGGTCAAAAGATGCCCGCCCTGGCTACATAACCGCAACGGATAGATTCGGAATAGAGCGGAAAATTTCTGTTGGGCTTGTTCTTTTTCCACATCATACAGTATATTCGAATTTTGGTCAAAGTGGAGAAATGTGCATGTTCTATGGCGATGATAAAAGAGGTTATGCGAGAGATCACGGCAATAAGGCGGCACTAAATGCATTTAATGGAATCCATGAAATAGTTCCACCTGTAAAAAAATGAAAGCAATAACAGACGAAGAAGGAAAACGGCAAAAAAGAGCAATCGGCCAATTGCCATACGGAACCATATCAAGCAAGGAGAAAAGCGCCATGAAAAACCACCTACACACACTAGTGATTATCTCAATCCTTTTGCTTTTCAGCCCGTTGGGCGTTTTGTGTGAAATGGCAGGTCCACTTGAAGCATCTGGAGATGTCGCCATCCAGATCCCGGACCCGAATTTTGAGGCGGCGGTACGAGAAGTCATTGGCAAACCGAAAGGGGAAATACTGGAAAGTGACGTGGAGAAAATTACGGAACTTGACATAAAAGAACGCAACATTGTGGATTTACAAGGCATAGAATATTTTGTGGGTTTAAGAACGCTTGATTGCTCTGGGAATAAACTGACGTCGTTGAATCTTAGCCATAATCCCGCACTTGAAGTGCTTAACTGCGAAAAAAATCTATTGATCATGCTGGATGTACGGCAAAATAGCGCATTAAAATCGCTCAACTGTGCTTTCAATCAACTAATAATGCTGGATCTAAGAAAAAATACTGCTCTGGAGTCCCTTATTTGTGTCAGGAATGATTTAACCGCTTTGGATATAAGTAAAAATGTCGCACTAAAAGAACTGAGTTGCATCAGCAATCCGTTAACTGTTTTAGACACAAAAAGCAATACGGAACTAAGGTGGCTTGAATGTGATGACACTGAACTGACAACGTTGGATGTGCGCAGCAATTCAAAGCTGGAGACATTATCCTGCGGGCAGAATAGGTTGACAATGCTAGACGTGAGCCAGAATCTTGCACTGAAAAGACTTTCCTGCAATGACAATGAACTAACAGCGTTGGATGTAAGTGATCATTCTGTGCTATACTATCTTGCCTGTGAGAGTAACCAGCTTACTTCTTTGAGTGTGAATGGATCTACAATGCTGGAAGTTATTTCTGCATATGGAAATCAGTTAATAACGCTGGACGTTAGCCAAAACTCTATGTTGATAAAGCTGAGTTGTAGTGAAAATCAACTAACGACACTGGACCTGAGCAATAATCCATTGCTTGAATTATTGTCGTGCGAAGATAATAAACTGTCGACGCTTGACGTGAGCCATAATACTGCGTTGAGAACGCTTTACTGCCATAACAATTACTTCCCCGATAAAGCCGCCATCAAAGGACTGGCCGAGAGCAGGCTTGATCATTTTGTCTTCGACCCGCAGTTCGATCAGGTAAACTAAAAAACCTATTGATGTATATTTTGGCGATACTACCGGAGGTACCCGAAAGTGCAATATTGCTGCGCAGGAAGCATATGATTACTGCAACTAGAACCCCCATGAAGTGGAGCGTTACTATCATAACTCTTGCTTGACGAAAAACAAGTCTTGATAAACTTACAATGCCCCAAATAAAGGAGAGGTGATCCATGAAAAGCTACCAATACGCGTTGCTGATAGCCGTCACAGTTTTCACCTTGTCATTTGTCTCTTTAAGTTATGCGCTAACAACCGATATTGGTCCAGTGAGCAATTTGGATGTCGATACATCACCCATCTATGAGCAGTTCAGCGTATCCGCTATTCAGTTTCCCGATCCAAGATTTGAGGCGGAAGTGCGAAGCATTATTGAAAAACCGATAGGGGTCATCACCGCAAATGATGTGGCGAAAATAACGGAACTTTATGTCTCTGAACTCGGGATCGAAGATTTAACAGGCATCGAATACTTTACCGCATTGGAAATACTTGATTGCGCCTGGAACAATTTGACTAAACTGGATCTAAGCTCAAATGCGAAGTTAAGAAAGCTAGAGTGTACAGGCAATCGACTGATGATGTTGAATATAAGCCAAAATACCATGTTGACAGACCTCAGCGTTTTCTCGAACGAACTTACTTTGTTGGATATAAGCCAAAATACCATGTTGGCATGGCTTAGTTGTGGGTACAATCAGCTGACAACGCTTGATGCAAGCCAGAATACAAAACTAGAAGAGCTCTACTGCTCTGGGAATGCTTTGAAATCGCTTTACCTAGGCGAAAATGTTGTGCTCAGAGGGCTTGAGTGCGACTCGAACAAACTGACAACGCTTGATGTGAGCCAAAATATCGGACTGGAGTGGCTAGAATGCTCGGAAAACCAGCTTAAAGCGTTGGATATAAGCAAAAATATCAAGCTGGCCTACCTTGGGTGCTTTAACAACCATTTCCCTAATAAATCTGCCATCATAGGACTGGACGAGGAAAGGTTGGTTTATGGATTCGTTTTCGATCCGCTAGGGGTCTAGCAGCAAGCTTCGAGAGGGGAGAATACCAATGGCAAAGAAGATCCTACTGGACAGAAGCGCCGCGGCCGACGTAAAAAACAAGCTGGCGGAGGCACATGGCCAACTGGGCGGAAGCGGCATACCGGCTCTGGCGGACGCAAAACGAAACGAAACGGGCTTGCAAAAGAGCCAGGTGAAGTCCATTTCGGTTGCGCAGAGAGAGGCAGACAAGACGCTGAGGCGTCTGGAGGAATTTTCAAAAGCCTACGGGCGGTACGTGGACGAGATAGAAGCATTTGACCAGAGTAGCGCGCAGTTGCTAAAGGCGGCGGCGGAGACGGCACAAGAGCGGCTGGATCATTGGTCAGCCAACCCATTCGGTACGTATGCGTCGCTGGTTGAGATGATGATCGCCGACGGGATGTCACCGGAGGAAGCAGCGCGCCTGGCATTTGCTTACCTGATCCAAGGTTTAATGACGGGAAAGCATCCGTTCTGCATATATAAAGGCGACCCCATTAACATGGCGACGGGCAACTTCATCTACTATAAAACGGATTTTGAAATACCGGGGAACTACCCGTTAAAATTTGAGCGTTTCTACAATGCCATGAGCGCGCTTGAAACGCCGCTGGGGCGAAATTGGACGCATAATTACCATCTGTTTGTGAAGGAGATGCCCGAACATGCGGCAATCGTTTGGGAAGACGGTCACGAGGAGCACTTCGCCAAGCGGCCGGACAACACATTCGCGTTGTCTACTGAAAGAAAGAAGCTGAGCCGCGACGGAAAGGACTACCTGCTCACGACAAAAACGGGAACCCGGTATCGTTTTGCGGAGGATGGTTTTGTTAGGTCGGTTGCGGACACAAATGGCAACACGACGTTATTTATGTATGAAAACGGTATGCTTGCCCGGGTTGAAAGCCAGAGCGGGGCGATTGCTTTTGGGTATGGGGAAAACAGGCTGCTGCAATCGGTGTGTGATCATAGCGGGCGGCGGGTGCGCTTTGCCCACTCGGAAGCGGGGGATTTGCTGGGCGTGACGCAGCCCAGCGGCGCGGCGTACCGTTACGAATACGACGAAGAAGGGCGGATGACGCTGCTGGTGAACCCGGCGGGCGTCACCGCGCTGCAGAATACCTACGACGCGAGAGGCCGCACGGTGGAGCAGCGATTCGCGGACGGCGGTTGCTCCCAGATGGCATATGACGACGAAACCATGGCCACCGTGGCCACGGAGCAAAACGGCAACGTGGTGCGCTACCTGCGGGACGAGCGGTTCCGCACCACGGGGGTGGTGTACGCGCAAGGCGAGGAGCGGTTTGCCTACAACGACAACAACCAGCGGACGCTGCATGTGGACCGCAACGGCAACCGGCGGCGTTACGGTTACGACGCCCGGGGCAACCTGTCGGAGCAAACCGATCCGCTGGGGCGCAAGACAATGGTAAGCTACAATGAATGGAACCGGCCGTCCCGGATCCTGCAGGCGAACGGAGCGCGGGTGCTGCTCAGTTATGATGACCGGGGCAATCTGGCGGAGGTGAGCGATCCCCTAAAGCGCAAGTCGTGCTTCGCGTACGACGAGCGGGGCCAGGTGACCCGGGTGCAATCGCCAGACGGCAGCGAGCGAGGCCTTGGGTATGACGAGCGGGGCAACATCGTGTGCGTGGAGGACGCCTTTGGCGGCAAGACGTTGTATGCCTACGACGCGCTCAATCGCGTGTCGGAAAGCGCCGATCCCATGGGCAACACAACCCAATACGAGTACAACGAGCGCGGGGATATCACGCGGGTGACCAATGCGCTGGGCGAGACCCGCACCTACGAATACACGGTGATGGGCAGCGTGGCGCGAGTTGTGGACTTTGACGGCAGCGAGACGGTGTACGCGTACAACGGGCTGAACCGGCTGGAGCGGATCGTGGACGCTGCGGGCGGCGAGACGCGGTTCACCTATGATCTGATGTGGAAGGTGGACAGCGTGACCGATCCGACGGGGGCGCAAACCCGCTACAGGTACGACAAGCTGGGCAGGCTGTGCGAGGTGACGGACGCGGAAGGGCAAACGACGCGTTATACCCACGACGCCAACGGCAACATGATCGGAGCGCAGGGATCCGGCGGCGGGCGTGCTCGCATCGCCTACGACGGGCTGGATCGCGCGATTGAGGTGGAGGAAGCGGACGGGGCGACGACCCGGTACAGCTACGACGTAGTGGGCAATCTAGTGAAGGTTGTGGATCCCCTGGGCAATGCTGCGCTACGTTCATACGACCTGGCGGGTCAGCTGACGGAGGAGGAAGACGCCCAAGGGCGCAAGCGTCGCTACACGTATACGGCGCTGGGCCAAGTAAAAAGCGTAACCGACAACGAGGGCAACACCTGGCAATACGAGTACGCTCCCGGCGGGCGCTTGCAACGCGTGATCCGTCCCGGCGGCGCGGGCGAAACGTACGAATACGACGCCAACGGCAACGTGGTGCAGGTAACCGACGGCCTGGGCAACGCCACGGAGCTGTCCTATGATTCGCTGAACCGCGCGGTGTGTATCACCAATGCGCTGGGGCACAGCAAGCAACTGACCTACGACGCGCTGGGCAACATCACGCGATTGACCGACGAAAAGGGCGGGGTGACCCGGTATCGCTACTCGCCCCTGGGCGATGTGATCGAGGTGACCGACGCGCTGGGTCACAGCACGAAGTATGGCTACGACGGGGCGCGTCGGCTGACGCGGATCGAGCAGTATCGGCTGGTGGACGGCACGCTGGCAGACATGGCGGAAGTGGCCGCGGAAGTGACACGCTACGAGCGCAACCGCCGCGGCGAAGTGGTGGCGGTGCACTCACCGTTGGGCGAGGTGTCGCGCTACGAATACGACGGCGCGGGCAATGTGATCAGCAAAACGGACGAAGAAGGCCTGGAAACGCTGTACGCCTACAACGCGGCGAACAAGCTGAGCCAGGTGACCTACGCCGACGGGCGCACGGTGGAGTTGAGCTACAACGCACTGCGCCAGCTGACCCAGGTGCGAGACTGGCTTGGAACCACAAAAGTGGAAATGGACAACCTGGGCAGAGTAGAAAAAGTAACTGATTTTGAGGGCAAGACCGTATCGTATGGCTGGGATGAGCAGGGGCGGCGGGAGCGCCTTGTATACCCGGATGGCAGCGAAGTGCGTTACGGATATGATGCCCTTGGGCAGTTGGAGCGGGTACAGACAAAGGAAGGCGAGACACGTTATGGCTATGACCCGTTGGGGCGCATCCGGGAGCGGGAGTTGCCCAACGGGGTGCGCACCGAGTATGGTTTAAATGCATTAGGGCGGTTGGAGAGCCTGACGCATATGCGCGGCACGAAGGTTCTGGATGCCTTCCGCTATGGGTATGACCCGGCGGGGAATATAACGAGCATAGACAAGCAACGCCTGGGCGTGCCGGAGGATAGTGGCTTGTTTGCTTATGAATACGATGCGGTGAATAGGCTGACGGCGGCCACTTGGGGCGGTGAAAGAAAGGAATATAAATATGACAGCGTGGGTAACAGGATAGCGGAGGCGCTGGGTGGGCAGAGCATAATACATTCTTACAATGCACGGAATCAGTTGATTCGCAGTGACGATGGTGAAGGGGTTACCAATTACAATTATGATCGCCGAGGGAATTTGACTGAGGTGCTGCGCGGCGGTATATTAGAGGCCAGCTATA
>WQXF01000050.1 GCA_009784985.1 Clostridia bacterium
ACTGCTCTTTTGGCGCATCATATTCCCTGTATTCTTTTTTACAGTTGGCCTTTTGTCATTTGCTCTGTTTGGCGATTCAGCGTTCGGCGTTATCATGCTCTCACTTGGCATTCTTTATTTGATATTCTTTGACACCTTTACTAATGGGAGAATAAAGCAAGACGTGGATAGGCATAAACAAGTGGGAAAAGCATTCGGTGATAGCCTGCTTACATATCGTTTTGGAGAAAATTCATACACAAGCATAACTAAATCACACACGGGGGAATCAACTTACGAAAATCTGCTACGGGTTGATGTAGGCAAACAGGCAATCTACATATATGAAGGATCGCTGCAAATGCTTGTTCTCCCCAATCGTATTTTCGCCAACGATGAAGAAAAGGAACGCTTCGTGGCGTTTATCCAATGGAAAATCAGCGAAATCCAAGCTCAAAAAACTCAAACCTGTTGCAGCGAGGCCGCAGCACAGTGAGCAACACGGCGAAAAGCATTTGAAAAATACGCCACAATTGTGTATGATGTGGGCAAAGGGAGGTTTCGCCATGTTTGAATTTCACTTTGAAATGACCAAAGAAGACATTACGAATACCACATACACCATGCATATCACTCCCCAGCCAACAAAGAATCAATGCGCTATTCGCACCTCTGACGCCCAGTGTTCCTTTGCGCTGGCGGGATTGTGTTATATGCCCTATATGACAGTCTTGCAGCGTTCATTATACTGTTTGCGTTTGGCCTGTTTTCTTTGATGTCTTTTGACGCGCTCACCGGCCGGAGCATAAAGCGAAACTTGGATAAGCATGAGCAAATGGGCAGGTTATTCGACGGGGGCTTTTACACCTATCGTTTTGAAGAAAACTCGTATGCCTGCGCAACAAAATCGCAAAATACACAATGTACTTATGCGAATTTGCTGCGCGTCGATGTAGGCAAGCAAGCACTCTACCTATATGAAAGTTCATTAAAGGCGCTTATCTTGCCCAATCGTATTTTTGCTAGCAATGAAGAAAAGGAACGTTTTGCGGCGTTTATCCAATGGAAAATCAGCGAAATCCAAGTTCAAGAAACTCAAACCTGTTGCAGCGAGAACGCAGTACACGAGAGCGCGGCACAGTAAGCGCGCTCTTGCTGTTCCAGCGTACTTGTGATAATATAACGCTATCGATCATAATGAGGTGAACATTGTATGTCCGAAAAAAGAAAAAAACTGATCCTTCGCGTTGTGGCCGGCATTATGGTGTTTGGTATGTTGGGCGTTGTCCTGATTTCTGCGCTGCTGGGGTTTGGCTAAGCCTTGTACCCCTCCGGGTCTTTTATGGTATCGCCGCGCTGACGGTCGAAGTTCTCGCGGTTTTTTTGCGTATACAGAGCATGAAGCTCATGGGCGGTCATGCCCATCTTTAGGCACATGCTCACCAAAAAGTGTAGCAAGTCCACCAGCTCACCCTTCACTGCATCCTCGTTTATCGGCTTGGGGTTTTTCCACCACTTAAAGTTGACCTCATCTATCAACTCCGCCAGTTCAGAGAGCATGGCCAGCGTCTCACGCTGAATCCATTGCTCCCGCGTGATGTGGCTTAAGTCGCGGGTTTGTTGCAGCGCGTCGTCAAAGGCTGCTTGAAGTGTGAAGATGTGCTCGAGTTTGTCGGTTTGCATGGTTATACCCATTCCCTTTTTTATTTCCGCAGCTTTAATGAAACACCCTTCTTTGCTGCCATGTCCTCAAACAAGCGCGCAGCAATTGCAGCCATTACTTTTCGAGGGGCTTCCGGCTCCACTTCGCTTGTTAGTCCATCCATAACCGCGTTGATATCATGCAAATCCAAAAGATTCACTGCCAGGCAGTAAAAACTCTTTTTTCGCCCGTCGTCGTAGTTCTGCAACAGTGTTTTCAAGATTTTGATCTTTTCGTTCAACTCGGTTGGGTATGCTTCCAGGCCGATTTGTTTTGCCTTTTCCATATCCCTAAATTGATTTTTATGGGTAATAAACGAGTCGGACAAATCGACGCCGTCATACTTCTTGCAAGGGTACTCCTCACACAAAAAACAATATTCCAAACCTTTGCGTTGGCAGCACGACAGCATGCCGCAAGGGGGATGCACTTTTGAGAATCCCTCGCCCGCACAGCCAGGGCATCTTGAGGAACCGTTGGTATGATAACGGGGGCACAATCCGCAATTCAATCCGCAGGCTGAAAACTCAGGGTATTTTCTCAGTTTGTACTCCATTTAGTTTACCTTTCTTTTGTGCCTTACTGCAATGCCAGCGCCCCCCGCGCATCCAACTGCTCCGCCTTTCTGCCCACCAGCGCAATCGAACAAGGCTCGGCCAGAATCTGATGGGCGATACGCGCCACATCGTCTTGGGTTACCGCGGCGATGCGATCGAGTATCTCGTTTTCGCCCAAGGCACGGTTCAGCAACAGCTTACTGCGCCCGATGGACGACATGCGGCTGGATGCGCTTTCCAGCCCCAGTATGTACCCACCCTTGAGTTGCTCCCGGGCCTGGGCAAACTCCCCGTCGGTAATGCCCGATTCCAGCAAGCGGGCCAGTTCGCCGCCAATCTGCTCCAGGGCTTTGCTAGCATTCTCGGGGGAGGTACCGGCGTAGATCGTAAACATACCCCCGCCCGGATACAGCGTGGGGTAGCTGTATACGGAATAGGCGATGCCCAGCTCCTCCCGTATCCTTTGAAACAGGCGGGAAGACATGCCGCCCCCAAACAGGTTGTTGAGGATGGACAAGGCGTAGATATCCGGGCTGCCCTGGGGGATACCCGGATAACCCAGGCAGATGTGCATCTGCTCGATTTCTTTGTCGCGCCGAAGCATACCCGGATCGTAGCCGTCGGTGGCGCGCGGCGGCTCGGGGGGCTCCACAGAAGGCCAGCCGCCCAGGTATTTTTCTGCCAGGGTTCGCAGATGGTCCAGCGTATAATTGCCTGCCACCGATAGCACGGTGTTGTCCGGCCTGTAATGGGTACGATGGAAGGTTGCCAGCATATCGGGCGTTACCTCCCGTATCTGCGGCGCCGTACCCAGGATGGGCATGGCCAGGGCCTGGCCCTTAAAGTGGGCGGCACTGAGCAAATCGTGCACCAAATCCTCGGGTGTGTCTTCCACCATGGCGATCTCTTCTAATATAACGCCACGCTCCTTGTTAAACTCGGCGGGATCGAGCTTGGCGTGAAGCAACAAATCGCTGAGCACATCCATGGCTTTTTCGAAGTGCTCGTCCATCACTTTGGCGTAGTAGCAGGTGCACTCCTTGGCGGTAAAGGCGTTTAGTTGGCCACCAATGGCATCCATCTCTTGGGCGATCTGCCGGGCACTCCGCCGTTGGGTACCCTTAAACAGCATGTGCTCCACAAAGTGGGACAGGCCGTTGTTTGCCTCCACCTCGTACATGGAACCTGCGCCGATCCACAGGCCCAGGCTCACCGAACGAAAGTGTGGGATGCGCTCGGCGATCACGCGCAGGCCATTGGGGAGTGTAAACTCGTCGTACATAACGTCTCCTTATAGATAGTTACGGGTTATAAGTTACGAGTTACAAGAGGCTGCGGCAAACCATGCCGCTTCTTCATAGCCTCTTGTAACTCGCAACTTGTAACTTGTAACTTGATATTACCTTCTCGTGCTATCCCGCCGGGGTGGGCGGCGGTCGATGGGGGGCGGCCTTTGCCCGCCCTCGGGGTTCTGGCGCTGATACGTGATGTCGTTGCGCACCAGGTTAATGCGGCCCTGGCTGTCGATCTCTGCCACACGAACCTCCAGCTCGTCGCCCAGGGAAACCACATCCTCGCACTTCTCCACACGCTCGTTGGCCAGCTTGGAAATGTGCACCATGCCGTCTTTGCCGGGCGCCAGCTCCACAAACACACCAAAGCTCATCATGCGCACCACTTTGCCTACGTATACCTCGCCAACCTCTACTTCCTTGGCGATGCCCTCGATAATACGGCGCGCCTTGGCGGCAGCGGCCTCGTCGGGGGTGGAGATAAACACGCGGCCATCGTCTTCGATGTCGATGCGCACGCCGGTCTCTTCTATGATCTTGTTGATCATCTTGCCGCCCGGCCCGATTACCTCGCGGATCTTTTCGGGATTGATCATAAAACGAATGATCTTGGGCGCGTATTGGGAGAGCTCGGGGCGCGGCTGGGGCAGGGTCTCCAGCATCTTGCCTAGGATATGCAGGCGGGCTTCCAAGGCCTGCTCCAGCGCTTGGCGCAGGATACCCTCGTCGATGCCCTTGATTTTGATGTCCATCTGGATGGCGGTGATGCCGTTCATAGAGCCAGCAACTTTAAAGTCCATATCGCCCAAAAAGTCTTCCAGGCCTTGGATGTCGGTGAGCACGGCCACCTTGCCGGTGTCGGCATCTTTGATCAGGCCCATGGCCGCGCCGGCTACAGGAGCCTTCAGGGGCACGCCGGCATCCATCATGGCCATCGTGGAGCCACATACCGCAGCTTGGGATGTGGAGCCGTTGGACGAGATCACCTCGCTCACCAGCCGGATCGCATAGGGGAAATCTTCTTCTTCGGGGATCACCGGCTCCAGGGCACGTTCTGCCAAGGCGCCATGGCCAATCTCCCGGCGGCCCGGGGCGCGCATGCGGCCTGCCTCGCCAACAGAATAGGGCGGGAAGTTGTAATGATGCATGTAGCGCTTGCTGGTCTCCTTGCTTATGCCGTCCAGCATTTGGGCATCGCCAATGGGGCCTAGGGTGGCCACGGTGAGCACCTGGGTCTCGCCACGGGTAAATACGGCCGAGCCATGGGGGCGCGGCAAAATACCCGCCTCCGACCAGATCGCCCGGACATCCCGCAGGCCACGACCGTCGGGCCTTACGCCCTGTTCCAGTATCTTTTTGCGCATGATCTGTTTGTTCAGGCTGTACAGGGCATCACCAATCTCGCCCGCGCGGCCCGGAAACACCTCGGCAAAGTGCTCCTGCACCTCGGTTTTTACCTGCTCTTCCCGAATCTGGCGCTCCCGGCGCTCGAAGGTATCAAAGCACCAGGCACAGCGGTCGTAGGCATATGCCGTTACCGCATCGGTGATATCCTGGCCGGTAAGGGACAGTGGGTACTCGGCCTTGGGTTTGCCGATCTCCGCCACGATTTGTTCTTGGAAGGCCACGATTTTTTTGATGTTCTCGTGGGCAAATAAGATGCCGCCTAGCATAACCTCTTCGCTGACTTCTTTTGCCGCGGCCTCCACCATCATCACCGCATCCTTGGTGCCGGAAACCACCAGATGCAGCAGGGAGGCGTCCCGCTGGGCATCGTCGGGGCAGAGCACGTATTGGCCGTCCACATACCCCACGATCACCGAACCGGTGGGCCCGCCAAAGGGGATATCCGACACACTCAGCGCCGCCGATGCGCCGATCATGGCCGGTATCTCCGGAGGCATATCCACTTCTACCGACAGCACCACGGCCACCACCTGCACATCGTTGCGCATGCCCTTAGGGAACAGGGGGCGGATGGGCCGGTCGATCAGGCGGCCGGTAAGCACGGCCCTTTCCGAGGGGCGCCCCTCGCGTTTGATAAAACCGCCGGGAATCTTGCCCGCGGCATACATTTTCTCTTCAAAATCCACACTCAAGGGAAAGAAATCCAGGCCTTCCCGTGGTTTGGCCGAGGAAGTCACGGCCACCAGCACCACGGTATCGCCATAGCGGGCCAGCACCGAAGCGTTGGCCAGCCCCGCGTACTTGCCGAAGTCCAGCGACAGCTTGCGTCCGGCAAGATCCATTTCGTATACTTTGTGCATGATCCGGGGTCTCCTTTCAGGCTACGCCTGCTTATTTGTACTCTTGCGTGCAAAAAGCCGACTTTTAGTCAAGCAATGTGCTCTCCCAAAGGACGGCTTTTCTACGAGCCTTGCCTCAACGAGAGTGTTTTTACTTACGCAGGTTGAGGCGGGCGATCAGCGCACGGTAGCGCTCGATGTCGATCTTCTTAAGGTAATCCAGCAGGCCACGGCGCTGTCCAACCATCAGCAGCAGGCCACGGCGCGAGTGGTGATCCTTTTTGTGATCGAGCAGATGCTCGTTCAGGTGGTTGATGCGCTCGGTGAGCAGAGCCACCTGCACCTCGGGAGACCCGGTGTCGCCCTCGTGGCGGGCGTAGTCCTGGATAATTTGCGCCTTACGATCCTTGTCCATACAAAAAACCTCCTATTTCTTTTGCCAATCGCCGCAAGCCAAGTAAGACGTTGGAGAATCGACCAACCGGGCAAGCGGTTCAAAATAGCTCTGTTATTGTACCACGGGGCGAATGGGTTGTAAACCCAGAAATTTGCGGTGAAAAGGGCGTTTGTGTTATACTGCGTTCAAATAGTGCCCAAACCGAAGGGGGATTTGCGAATGAGCCGGTGGATATGGCGGGTTGTTTGCGTGTGCTTGGCGCTCCTGGTGTTGCTCTTTGCAGTGAGCGCAAGCGCAAGTAAATTAACAGATGCAAGCGGGCTGTGGAGGTATGTGCTTGAGGACGGCGGTGCGGTAATTACGGGCTTTATTGAGAAACCCGTTGGTGATTTGATCATTCCGAGTGAGTTGGACGGCTATGCGGTGACGGGTATCGACGCTTTTTCGTTCTATGATTGCAGGGATTTAATCAGCGTGACTATCCCGGATGGTGTAACAAGCATCGGAGAATCTGCGTTCGAAAATTGTTTCAGTTTAGCCAATGTAACCATTCCTGAAAGCGTAACCAGCATTGCCGATTATGCGTTCGAAGCGTGTTTTGCTTTAGCCAACGTAACCATTCCTAACAGTGTAACGAGCATTGGATCAAACCCGTTCAGGAATTGCCCTTTAGAGTATTTTTGTGTATCACCCGATAATCCGGCATACAGAGAAATTGACGGTGTTCTTTTTGATAAAAAATTAGAAACGCTGATTGCATACCCCAATGCCAGGGAAGGTGCATACGCAATACCAAAAGGAGTAGTGCGCATCGGCAACGCTGCTTTTGGAGACTGCATTGGCCTAAGCAGCATTTTTATTCCAGACAGTGTAACCATCATCGGCAAAAGTGCATTTTTGGGATGCCGCAGCTTAACGAGCATGGTGATCCCAGATAGTGTAACGAGTATCGGCGAGTGGGCGTTTACCTTTTGCGAAGGCTTAACCAGCGTGACCATCGGGAATAGCGTAACGAGTATCGGTGCCTTAACATTTGCATGGTGCGAAAACCTGACTAGCATATTCATCCCCGATGGCGTAACAAGCATCGGAGATGAGGCATTTTCTGGATGTATCAACTTAGCCAGCGCGACCATCCCAGCCAGCGTAACGAGCATCGACGATGATGCGTTCCAGTTCTGCCGCAATCTAACCCTAAGCATTGCACGTGGCAGCTTTACTGAGCAATACGCAAAGGATAATGAAATTCCTTTCATTTATATCGAGTGACGCAGCCCAGTCAACATTTTCACTCTTCCTCAATCATTTCGCGAACCGTTACTCTCCCTGCCTCCGCATCAGCAATTGATCGCGCAAGCCGCGCCTGATTTTCTTCGCTGTAAAAAGGATCATCCTTCAATTCCAATACCTCTTCTTCAACCTCAATCAACTCGTGGACTGAAAGATGTCTTCCCGCCTCAATATCCGCTATCCTACGGTTTAACTCCGCTTGGTTTTTCTCGCTATAAAACGGATCATCTTTCATTTGCAACACCTCTTTCGCCGCCCCCGCATCCCGCCCGATCTGCCCCCGGAGCGCCTCCACACTATCAAATTTATGCTCGGGCCGCAGCCAAGCCTCCAACGCCGCCTCCACCCGCCGCCCGTACAGATCGGGCGCGGCATCCAACAAATGAATCTCAATCGTGGGCGCACCCTCGGGCACCGTGGGATGCACCCCGATGTTGAGTACCGCCGGATGAATCTCCCTCTCAACCCGCACACGGGCGGCATACACCCCAAAGGGCGGCAGCGCCTTGCCCACAGGCAGCGACAGATTGGCCGTAGGGAAACCCAATGTGCGCCCCAGGCCCTTGCCCCGCTCCACCTGGCCAGAGATACGATACGCACCGCCGAGCATGGTTTTAGCCGCGTCCAAGTCGCCCGACCCTAATGCCTTGCGCACCCTAGAGGACGAAATCGCCTCGCCCTGCCAGCAAACCGGCTCCAACACACGCACCGAAAAGCCATATTTTTTGCCCAAGCGCTGTAAAAGCGCAGAATCCCCCACGCCCCCCGCGCCAAAGGAATAGTTAAAGCCGATCACCGCCACGCGTACATTCAGCGCCCGTGCCAGATACGCCGCGAAATCCTTGGCGGACAGGGTCGCAAACGCAGCGTCAAAGGGCAGGGATACCAGTGTGCCGGGGTTTAATGCCAACAGGCGCTCCGCCTTTTCTTCAACGGTGGTAAGCATAGGCGGGGCATCTTGAGGGCGGAGCAATGCCAACGGATGAGTATCAAATGTCATCACCGCGCTGGTTAGGCCCTGGGCTCGCGCCAGGCGCTTGGTCTCTTCTATCAGGCGGGCGTGGCCCAGGTGGACGCCGTCAAACATGCCCAACGCTACGGCACTCGGCCCCAATGGAAACGCAAACTCGTTTACCAGTCGCTTCATTTGTTTTCCCTTTCCAATAACATTGCGTCGAAGGCCAGCGTATCCCCCCGCCTGCGGCCGATCCCGGCAAAATCCTGCCCCACGTATACGCGTTGCGGCTCCTGGCTCTGTGGCAGCCCACCCTCCAACTGGTTGGCGCGTAGCGGATTGCCGTTTAAGCAGGCCTCCCTGGCCGTGGGCAGCACCCGCACCATCGTTAAATGCTGGATCGGCGCATCCATGGGCAATAGCCGCGCAGCTAGTTCGTCGGCGGATCGCAACGCTTCCAGCGCGCAGGCGTTTTCTAACGTAAAAATGCCTGATTGGGTGCGCAGCAAAAAGCCCATGTGCCCGCCACACCCCAACTCCTGGCCGATATCGTGGCACAGGGAGCGGATGTACGTCCCCTTGCCGCATCGCACCGAAAGCAACGCCTCGTCCTCGCTGAGCCGCCGCTCCATGGTGATGGCATTGATCGTCACTTGGCGAGGCTCTACCTGCACATCCTCCCCTGCCCTGGCCAGGGCATACAGCGGCTTACCGTGGCGTTTCAGGGCCGAGTACACCGGCGGCGTTTGCCAAATCGTACCCACAAAGCGTGGGAGCACGGCACGAATCTCCGCATCCGTGGGCCGGGCCGGGCTCGAATCCAACACTGCTCCCTGGGCATCCCGCGTATCGGTGACAGCACCCAGGCGGAGGGCGGCCACATAGGCCTTTTCCTTATCCACCAAGTACGCAAAAAGCCGCGCGGCCTTGCCCACCATAATCGGCAGCACGCCCGCAGCCTCGGGGTCCAAAGTCCCGGCATGCCCCACCCGGGCGCCCTTGGGCAGCAAACGCCGCAGCGTCACCACCACGTCGCTGGAAGTCATGCCCGGGGGTTTTAATACGTTGATGAATCCATGGATCATTGGAGGAGTTCCTCCACCGCATGTTGTAAGTCCCCCAGCGCGTCTCGGATGGGGAGCGGCAAGGAGCAACCCGCAGCCAGGGCATGGCCGCCGCCGCCAAATTGTTGGGCCAGCAACCCTACGTCAAAAGGTTCCCTGGCGCGCAATGAGCACTTGATCTCTCCGTCCCGCTCCCTGGCCAGTATGGCCACATCCACGCCAGTGATTTCGATGGCGTAGTTTACGATGCCCTCGGTCATGCTGTCGGTTGCATCGGTTTGGGCAAAGTCCTGGGCGGTGAGGGCCATCACGGCGGCGCGGCCCCCGGCAAACAGCCGCAATCCAGACAGGGCGCGGCCCCGCAACGCCACGCCAGCCAACGAGCGGGTGTAAAACAGCAGCTCTGTGAGCCTGTCGGGCCGGGCCCCGGCCTCTGCCAGCACGGCGGCAGCCCGCAGCACGGCGGCGTCGGTATTGGCAAAACGGAAGTTGCCGGTATCGGTGGACACGGCCACATACAAATGCTCGGCCATCTCCAGCGAAAGGGGTACGCCCAGCCCTTTGATGCAGGCCAGCACCAGCATGCCGGTGGCCGCCGCGTGGGGCACAACCCAGTTTACATTGCCAAAACCATCGTTGGTGGGGTGATGGTCGATCACCAGCCGTTTGGCAGCGGCATCAAACAACACCCTGGCCCCGCCCAGCCGCGCCGGGTCGGATACATCCACAGCTATTGCCAGATCAAAAACCTCACCGGCCAGCCCATCAGGCGCAACAATCTTTTCGCTGCCCGGCATAAAGGCATACAGTGCCGGCACCGGATCGGCGCAGGTAAGTTGCACCCGCTTGCCCAGGGCTTGTAAGGCAGCGCCCAAAGCCAGGGTTGAGCCTAGGGTATCGCCGTCCGGCCCGATGTGAGCGCAAAGCAACGCGCTCCCCGCATCGGAAAGCGCGCGCAGCACTGCTTTAGGCGTCCTCAGTCGTTTCATCGTTTAGCTTTTTTCCTTCTTCAGTGGCAATTACCGAATCGATCAGGCTGGCGATATGCGCCCCATACTCAATGTTGGTGTCCAGCTCAAAGAGCAGTTCGGGGGTGTAGTGGAGCTGCACGCGCCGCCCCATCTCGTGGCGCACAAATCCGGCGGCGCCCTTTAGGGCGGCAATCAGGGGCGCGCGGAGTTCCGGCTCCAGCACGCTCACAAATACCTTGGCGTACCGCAGGTCCCGCGTTACATCCACATGGGTGATGCTAAACGTGCCGGTAACCCGCGGATCGCTCACTTCCTCCCGGATCACCCGATCCACCTCGCGCCGGACCTCTTCGTTCAGGCGGTCGGTACGGGAATATTGAAATGGCATGATTTTCTCCTTATCGCGCTATCTCTTCCATCACGAAACATTCAATGACATCACCCTCTTTGATGTCGTTGTACTTTTCGAGGCCTGCGCCGCACTCGTAACCGCTGGCTACCTCGCGCGCATCGTCTTTGAAGCGCTTCAAAGAGTCCAGCTTGCCTTCGTACAGCACCACATTGTCGCGCAGCAGGCGCACCTGGGCGTTACGTTGCAGCTTGCCATCGGTTACATAACATCCGGCAACCGTGCCCACGCCCGTAACCTTGAACACATTGCGCACCTCGGCATGGCCCAGCAGCACCTCTTTGAACTCGGGGGCAAGCAGGCCCTTCATGGCCTTTTCTACATCTTCAATCGCCTGGTAGATCACGCGGTACAGGCGGATGTCGATATTATCGCGCACGGCGGCTTCCCGCGCCTTGTTGTCGGGCCGCACGTTAAAGCCGATGATGATGGCGTTGTCGATATTGGCCAGCATCACGTCGTTTTCGTTGATGGCGCCCGCGCCCGCGTGGATGGTGCGCACCCGCACCTGCTCGTTGGACAGCTTTTCTAATGCTTGGCGAACTGCTTCCACTGAGCCTTGCACGTCGGCCTTGATGATTACGTTCAGGTTCTCTATCCTGCCCTCGGCAATCTGGGAGTATAACTCGTCCAGGGAGGCCCGGGCCGAACTCTTGGTGAGGGCCATCTTTTGTTTATCCCGCCGCTCCTGGGCTACCAGGCGGGAGAGGCGCTCGTCTTCCACGGCGCTGATCTCGTCACCGGCTGCGGGCACATCGTTAAAGCCAATGATCTCCACAGGCATGGAGGGGCCGGCTTCTTTTACGCGGTCGCCCCGGTCGTCGATCATGGCGCGGACGCGGCCATGCGCCATACCGGCCACGATGGTATCTCCGTTGCGCAGGGTGCCGGTTTGCACCAGCACCGTGGCCACCGGGCCACGACCCTTGTCCAGCCTGGCTTCGATGATCACGCCCCGAGCCGTGCGGTTGGGGTTGGCGCGCAACTCCTGCATGTCGGCCAGCAGCAATATGTTTTCTAGCAGGGTGCCCACGCCCTCGCCGCTGGTAGCGGATACCGGGGACATGATCACATCGCCGCCCCAATCCTCGGCCACCACCTCGTGGCGGGTCAGCTCTTGTTTGATGCGCTCGATGTCGGCAGTGGGTTTGTCGATCTTGTTAATGGCCACAATCATGGGCACGTTGGCGGCCTTGCAATGATTGATGGATTCTATGGTCTGCGGCATTACGCCGTCGTCGGCGGCCACCACCAATATGGCGATATCGGTGGCCTGGGTGCCCCGGGCGCGCATGGCGGTAAAAGCCTCGTGGCCCGGCGTATCCAAAAAGGTGATCTGCCGCTCTTGCAGGGACACGGTATACGCGCCGATGTGCTGGGTGATGCCCCCGGCCTCGCCCGCGGTAACGCGGGTTTTGCGGATGTAGTCCAACAACGAGGTTTTGCCGTGATCCACGTGGCCCATGATGGTGACCACAGGCGGACGGGGCAATAGCTCAGTCTCGGTGTCTATCACGGTATCGGCCTCAATCAGCATGTCCTCGGCGGTTTTTTCGAGCTTAAGCTCCAGCTCCACGCCAAAGTCCGAGCAGATCAACTGGGCGGTGTCAAAGTCCAGCTCCTGGTTGATGGTGGCCATGGTGCCCAGCAGCAGCAGCTTTTTGATGATCTCACCCGCGGGTTTGCCGATACGTTCGGTCAAGTCCTTTACGGTGATGGTTTCGGCGGTCATAAACGCTTTTTCGATTTTGATGGGTTCCATCATCATCTGGGCCGAAATCTTGCGGCGCGCTTTGCGTCCGCCGCGCACCACATCGTCGTCCATGGACCGGCCGGTTTCCCGGATCATCTGCCTGCGATTGCGGCCCTGACGCTCGGGATCGTGCTGGCGCTGGTACATCCGTTTGTTGGGATCGTAATTGGATACCCGCTCCTTCTCCATGGAAGGGGCCAGCTCCGGGCCCTTGTTGCGGCCCATGCCGGGCCTTCCCGGAGCGCCGCCGGGCCGGGCCGCCGGGCCACCCATGCCTGGACGCCCACCCTGGGGCGCTTGGCCAAAGGGACGAGCCGCGCCACCCTGGGGCGACTGGCCAAAAGGACGAGCCGGGCCACCCTGAGGCGATTGGCCAAAAGGACGAGCCGGGCCGCCCTGGGGCGATTGCCCAAAGGGACGGGCCGGGCCGCCCTGGGGCGACTGCCCAAAGGGACGAGCCGGGCCACCTTGGGGCGATTGGCCAAAGGCACGCCCCTGAGCAGGCCGCTGAGGCTGCCGCCTGGGCCCTTCGCCCGGGGACTGCACACCCGGATCAAATTGCGTAACGACAGGAACCGCAGGGGCCGCAGGTTTTGCAGCCGCCGCGGGTTTGATTTCTTTTTCCTCGGGCAAAGTAGCCTTCAGATCGGCAGCCTCCTCATCTGAGGGTTTGGCAACCGCCTTTTCAGGCTGATCGGAAGCAGACAACTCCTGCGGAGCTTGCTCCACAGGCTCTTCCAACGTCTCCAATGCCTCCAACGCTTCTTCCGCATCGGGCATGGTCCACGCCTTGCTTTGGGAGTCCAAGATCTGGCGCTGGGCCTCGATCTTTTGTTGCTCCTTACGCTGCTCTTCCTCCTGGACAAAGGCGTTCTCCAGCCGCCTGAGCATCTGCATGGTTTCCTGCGCCGCGCGGCGTACGTTAGAAACCTCCTCCAGCAGCCTGCCGGCGCCGATGCTGAGTTCCTTTGTAGCTTCCTGAACCTTGAGTTTGGACATTCTGCCCTTGCACCCCCGCATAGTATACGTCCGTATGAATCCTTCTGTCTGAATCTTCTATCCTTTAGAGAAGGCGCTGCAACTTCAACGCCATTGCTCCGGGTTTGATCGCCACCACCATACGCTCCGGCTTGCCGATGGCCTGGCCCAAACGCCCCGCTTCCAGCATATACAGCGGAACCTGCCGGAATGCACAAGCGTCTGAAAAACGTTTGTGCAGGTTGGGGGCCGCATCGCCGTCCAGCAGCACCAGGGCCGCCTGTCCCCCCCGCACCGCCACCTCGCACCCGGACTCGCCGGACACAACCTGCCCGGCACGGGCGCATAGGCCGATCATACCCCAGGCCTTGTCATTCATGGGCGGTAATTTCCTCCAATAGTTGCTTGAACACTTGTGGATCTATGGCATGCTCCAGGGCCCGCTCCAACTGCCTGGCCTTTTGCGCCTTGGTAAAGCATATACGGTCCGGGCACACGTAGGCGCCCCGCCCCGGCGCTTTGCCCACCGGATCCCAGCGCACTTCGCCCTCGCCATTTTGAACAGAGCGCACGATGCGCAGCAGTTCGCGCTTGGGTTTCATCTCCCGGCACCCCACGCACATACGCATGGGCACCTTGCGTGGTTTTAGCACTTACTCAATGACCTCCAGCTCGGCAACATCCATACCTTCGAACTCATCGTCTTCCGTGGCCATTTGCGCCTCCACCTGGGACTGGCTCTTGATGTCGATCTTCCAGCCGGTGAGCTTGGCGGCCAGCCGGGCGTTTTGCCCCTCCTTGCCGATGGCCAGGGAAAGCTGGTTGTCGGGCACGATCACGCGGCAGGCCTTTTCGGTATCGCTGATGTACACGGCCAGGGCTCGGGCCGGGTTCAGGGCATTGGCGATAAACTCCGCCGGATCCGGCGACCACTTAATGATATCGATCTTTTCATTCTTGAGTTCGTTCACCACGTTTTCCACGCGGATGCCCCGCGGCCCCACGCAGGAACCCACCGGATCAATGAGGGCGTCGGAGGAGTACACGGCCATCTTGGTGCGGAAACCGGCTTCCCTGGCAATGGACTTGATTTGCACCGCGCCGCTCTGTATCTCGGGCACCTCCAGCTCAAACAGCCGCTTCACCAGGCCGGGATGGGTACGGGACACCAGGACTTGCGGCCCCTTGGCCGAGCGCTGGACTTCCAGCACGTATACCTTCAGGCGGTCGTTCACCGCATACTCTTCGCCGGATGCGTGGTGGGCCGGGTCCAGCACACCCTCGGTGCGGCCCAGCTCTACGTATACATTTTTCCCCTCCACCCGCTGCACGATGGCGGTGAGGATCTCGTTTTCTTTTTCAATATACTCATCGTAAATGATGCCGCGCTCAGCCTCGCGGATGCGCTGCACGATCACCTGCTTGGCGGTTTGCGCGGCCACGCGGCCAAAGTCACGGGGCGTCACCTCAATCTCCACAATGTCGCCCACCTCGTAGCTGGGCTGGATGGCACGGGCCGCTTCTAAAGAGATATCCTGGGTGTCGTCGGCCACTTCTTCGGCCACCACTTTGCGGGCAAAAACCTGCACGGAACCGTCGTTTCTATCGATACTCACACGCACATTGGCAGCGCCCGCCGCGCCCCGCTTCAGGCTCTTTTTGTACGCCGATTTAAGCGCCTCTTCGATGGCGTTAAACAGCACCTCTTGGCTGATGGACTTTTCCTTTGCCAGCATAGCGATGGCGTCGATGACTTCGCGGTTCATGTATCTTCACTCCCACTGTGTTGTTCTAACGCTTTTAATTCATCCAGCGATATAACGGGTTTGGTTACGGCCACCTCCCGTTGGGCAAAGCGCATCTGCGCCCCATCGGGCATCTGGATTACGATCTCCCCATCCTCCAGGCCGGTGAGTTTGCCCTGGAACTCCTTGCGCTTGTCGATGGCCTTAAACAGTTTGATCACTACGTCCTGCCCGGTGTGTTTGTCAAAGTCGCGCTGGGTTTTGAGAGGGCGGTCGATGCCCGGCGAAGATATCTCTAAAAAATCATAGTCGATATGCTCCAGCTTGGGCTGGGCCACCCGGTGATAAGCCTCGCAATCGTTGAGGGATACGCCACCGGGCTTATCGATGTACACGCGCAGGTAACGGCCGGTATTCTCCTTTTCGATGCCGGCTTCCACCAGTTCATACCCCATGGCGTCTGCCAGCGCCTGGCAAATCCCTTGCAGATCCCCTTTTTTGCCCGCCATGCGCACGCTCCCCGCCACATAACAATACGAAAGAGTGGGATGTCAACCCACTCTTTCTTCGAGGACACGCCGGGCCTACCAACAGACCTCTTCCAGCGCGCCCATCCAGACGATTCGTAGGGTAGTATAGCACATGGCTACCCGATTTACAACCCCTTTTGCGCCGCTTTTGTTCGATTTATCAAGGAAATTGCGGGGTTTGGCGAGGAAAAATATAAATATGTTCACTTCATAATGGAAAATCGGGGGAGTTGGGGGTGTTACTCGGCGTAGATGTAGGGTATGTTGTCGCAGCTACGGAATGCATTCTTGCTGATGAACACCACACTCTCTAGGATGGTCACACTGGTTATGGGCAAGCTGCCCAAAATACACCCCTCTTCGTGGACCCAGGGTTCATTATAAAATGCCTTTTCGCCTATACCCATTACCGTATATCCATCCAGAAATGGCCAGGGCTGCGTCATTTGCTTTTTCAGTTTGGCGGAAAAGATGTGCGAGCCATCCTTTTCACCTGCTTTTGCATCACTGTTCCAGCCGGGCACAAAAATTGCTCCCCCTACTCCGCTTTCGGTAGCTTAATCCCGACTATCGGCTCGCCCCACTCATTAATGTAGCCTTGCACGCCATCGCCTGGTCTCCCTGTTGGGTTGTATCGTACCTCTGCGATTAGCTGATCGCCGAATTGCCTAAAATCCCTTGCGGTTGACCAAATAGCGTCCGTTAAATGCTCGCCCTTTGTGTTGATGAGGCTGTAGTTTCCCAAATCCTCACTCAAAAAACCCAAACCATACCTGAAATGCACTATCCGCGCCTTTATAAACTTCGGAAACAGCATATTCCCGTTTACATCCATAAGATTGGAGCGGTCTCTGTTGTCGATGACCTCACAAAACCCGTCGTATAACAGTACGTTGAAGTGCGGCCATGCCTTAAAATCGACTTTTGTCGCCCACTCATTATTCGAAGTTGTTCGATAATTGACTGAAGATAACACATTCCCTTCTTTATCCATAAGCCCCCAATTATTCCCCCTGGAATATTGAATATAGCCCGCGCCGTTTATCTCGTCTGCGAACGAATACGTTGTTTGTAATGGAATTACGAACGTCCCCGTTGGATCAATAATCCCTTGTTGCCGTCCTTTTTTTACTACAGCCATGCCGCCCTCGAAAGTAGAGGCATGATCCCACTCCAGCGGAATCACGATCTCGCCGCGCAGATTAATGTATCCCTTCTTTTCGTCCTTGAGCGCTAAGAGAAGTCCCTCATTGGCATCGGTAAGGCCATCCCATTCCAAGGGAATAACCATGTTGCCTGCGTAATCGAGCCCCCCCCAATTCCCTTCTTTCCCCACAAGGAAAAGAGTATTACCCACCGGGACAATACGCTCCCACTCGCAAGGAATAATCCACTTCCCTAGTGTGTTGACTATGCCGAACGTAATTTCTTCCAAATCGTTTTCACTTAAGTTTCGTTGACGCACGCGAAACAAGGGCAGCCCTTGCTCGTCTTGCACATCGAGGAATACGATAGGGGACACCCAATATTGTGCCCCAGGCGGTTCAATGGCGGGCCACCACTGTTCTAAAAGCAACTCGCCGAATGAATTGAGCAGGTTGTATTCCTTATCTTTTTCTACAATTGCAATGCCATTTCTGAAAATCGTGGGGGAATCCCACTGTGTTTCGGGGATTATCTCCCCTTCTAGCGTAATGATGCCCATTTGTTCCTGTGTGTCTTTATAAGCCAACAGCATGCATGGCTCTCCTATTCCATCGCTTATAAAGTTAAGGTATTCATACATAGCCGGTTCGGCAATAATATCGCCTGCAATCGTAATGACACCGAGCAAATCACCCTCTTTTACTTTCGCAAAGTCATGACGAAAAGGCTCTACCTCCGTAAAACGCGGCTCGATTAGCACATTTCCTTGCCTGTCCAGCAATCCGATTAACCCGTTTTCTTCAAAATAGGCCACATCGCCTTGGTAGCCCCACACGTACCGTTCCCCAGCGTAAGCACAAGCACAGGTCAACAAGATCATCATCAGGGCTAGCAATCCACAAATCCATTTATTGCTTTGCATTGGCTGCCCCCCATTCCGCTTGCAGGTCGATTCCGGTACGATGCGGAGGCGTTGCACTCAATGGCGCCC
>WQXF01000051.1 GCA_009784985.1 Clostridia bacterium
CAGCTCCTGGGCATTGCCCAGCCACACATCGGTGCCGTGGGACAGGCCGGAGATGCGGATCAGTTCTTCCATGGTGGTGGGTTGGGTATCTTCCAGCATTTGCCGCACAAAGCGGGTACCAAACTCGGGGATGCCCAGGGTGCCGGTGCTGGCGCCCAATTCGGCGGCTTCCAGCCCCAGGGCCGATGGGGAAGAAAACAACGACATCACGCTCGGATCGGTAAGGGGTATTGTGAACGGCGAAACGCCCGATAAGTCCTCCAGCATACGGATCATGGTGGGATCGTCATGGCCCAGTATGTCCAGCTTCACCAGCACATCGTGCATGGAGCCAAAGTCGTAGTGGGTGGTCACCACACCGCCGGCGGAGTCGTCGGCAGGATGCTGGATGGCGGTAAACTGATGGATTTCATACCCCGCGGGCAGCACCACCATGCCCCCCGGATGCTGGCCCGTGGTGCGCTTCACCCCCACGCACCCTTGAACTAAGCGATTCTTTTCGGCTTCGGTTACGGCCATGCCCCGCTCCTCGTAATACTTTGAAACGAAACCATAGGCGGTTTTGTCGGCCAGGGTGCCGATGGTGCCCGCACGGAAGCAACGATCCTTGCCAAACAGCTCTTCGACATAAGCGTGGGCGCGGGGCTGGTACACGCCGGAAAAATTCAGGTCGATATCGGGCACCTTGTCGCCCTCAAAGCCTAAAAACACCTCAAAGGGGATGTCATAGCCGTCGCGGGTCAGCTCCTCGCCGCACTCAGGGCATTCTTTGGATGGCAGGTCCACGCCCACCTTGTGCCGCTCCCGATCCACCTCAAAATCCGTAAACCGGCACATGCCGCAGCGATAGTGGGGCGGCAGCGGGTTGACCTCGGTGATGCCGCACAGCGTGGCCATCAGCGAGGAACCGATCGAGCCCCTGGAACCCACCAGGTATCCGTCCGCCAGCGATTTTTCTACCAGCCGCTCACCGGCGTTGTACAGGGTGGCAAAACCGTAGCCGATCACAGCTTTGAGTTCTTTGTCGAGCCGGGCCCGCACCAAACCGGGCAGCGGGTTGCCGTAGCGTTGGGTTGCCTCGGCCTCCACCAAACCACGGATGTGATCCGCCGCGCCTTCCCACAGGGGCTGGAAGGTCTCCTTGCCCTCGGGATGCGGCGGGAACAGGGTAAGCCCATCGTCGATTTTGCCGGCGATCTTGCGGGGGTTGTCAATCACAACCTCTTGGCACTTTTCTGGGCTCAAGTAGGCAAACTCCTCCAGCATCTCCTCGGTGGTCTTAAAGTATAGCGGCGGTTGGTTGTCCGCATCCTCAAAGCCCTGCCCGGCCATTAGGATGGCGCGGAAAACCGCGTCTTTGGGGTGTTGAAAATGCACATCCCCGGTAGCAACCACCGGGATGCCCAGCTTGCCGCCCAGGGCCACGATCTTACGGTTAAGATCGCGCAGGCCTTCTTCATCCTCAACCAACCCCTGGCGAATCAAAAATTCATTATTGCCCACGGGCTGTATTTCCAGATAGTCATAGAACCGGGCGATGCGGCCCAGGGTCACTTCGTCCCGGTGATCCAGCACCGCCTGAAACAGCTCGCCGGACTCGCAGGCCGAACCCACGATGATGCCCTGGCGATACTTTTGCAGCAGCGCCCGGGGGATACGCGGCCGCCGATGAAAGTAATGCAGATGGGCCTGGGATACCAGCAAATTGATGTTCTCCAGCCCCTTTTGGGTGGCGGCCAGCAAAATCACGTGATAGGACGCTTCCCCGCCCACACCGCCACCGGCCACCGATGTGGCCAAATCGTTTAGGGTGTGGATACCCTTGTCCCGCAGAGGGGCCAGCATTTTGGCCAGGGCGTGGGCAGTGGCCGTGGCGTCGTGTACGGCGCGGTGGGCGTTTTTCAGCGATACGCCCAGTTGTTTGCACACCGTGGCCAGCTTGTGGTTCTTTAACTTAGGATACAGCCTGCGGGACAGCTCCAGCGTGTCGATCACCGCCGGGGCGCAGTCGCAGTTGATCCGTCTGCATTCCTCCCGCAAAAAGCCCATGTCAAAGGGTGCGTTGTGGGCGGCCACAGGTGCGTCGCCTATAAACGCCAGCAGCGCGGGGATTGCCTCGTTTGCAGTCTCCGCATCCCGCACCATGGCGTCGGTAATGCCGGTAATCTCGGTGATTTTGGCCGGTATAGGCACGCCGGGATTCACCAAGCGCGAGAACTCCGCCGCCACCTGCCCGCCCCGCATGCGCACAGCGCCAATCTCTACAATACGATCCCGTCGGGAACTCAGGCCGGTGGTCTCAAAATCCAGCACCACGATATCCTCGCCTAAGTCTCGGTCGCTGGGCCGCTCCACCAGGGAACCCTCGTCCACCAGGTATCCCTCCACGCCGGGAATCAGCTTAACGCCGTTTTTGGCCGCCGCCGCAAAGGCCTCGGGGAAAGCCTGGGTTACGCCATGATCGGTAATCGCCACCGCCGGATGGCCCCAGGCCGCCGCCTGCCCGATGAGCGCCATTGCCGAGGCCACGCCGTCCATGCTGCTCATCTGGGTATGCAGATGCAACTCGATGCGCTTTTGGGGCGCGTTATCGGCCCGGGGCGGGGGCTTTTCGGCACGGGCAATGTCGCTGGCCATCAGCGTGAGGGCACGGGAGAAGGTATCGTACCGGCACTCGCCCCGCACCGTAAGCCACTCGCCGGGCCGCACCGCTTTTATCACATCCTGCACGTGCTTGCGCTCGGCCTCGGTGGGTTCTTTTTGATCCTCTGTGCCGCCCTTTCGAAAGTTATTTTTATAGCGCAAAAAAACCTTACACTGTATGGTGCTGGTATAGTCGGTTAGCCCAAAGGAGAGCAAACGCATGGACCCACCCTTCAGCTCCCGGTCTTCAGCAGAGACCACCTCGCCCCGGATCACCACCCGGCCGCTTTCTTCGTTGAGCTCCATCACAGGTACCGCTGGATCGGCGATGGCCCGGCCCAATACCTTTTTTTCGGACGCACTAGGTTTGGCTTGAGCCACGGGTTTCACGTAAGACGCCGCCAGCGCCGCATCCGTCCGTTGCTTCTCCTTGTGCAGTTCCTCCAGCATCCGTTGATGATCGTCGCTGAGCAGCACCCGCACCTCGGCCTTTAGCCGGAACACCTCTTCCAGCACCCGCTCCAGCCGCTGGACAACACCGTTTTCTTTAAAGAACCGCACGGCCTCAGCGGCAGGCATCTCCAGCTCCAGCATGTGGGGCCCGTCCATACGCCAAGCGGCATTGTCCAGCCAGAATTTGATCACGGGGTGATGGCGCACCAGGCAGGCCGACAGAAATGGCGCGTACTTGTCCACATGGGCCACCAGGTCTTGGGCCAATGCGGGGCTGGCCACACGCACATGCACCAGCATGCCGGGGAAGGCCGCCACCATGGCGCGTTTGATGGCCTGGAAGTCGCTCTCTTCCACCAAAATATCCGCCAAAAAACACGCGGTGATCCGCGTGCCCTCCCGGTTGACCAGCACCTTTTCCAGCGTGAGATGACCGGCCAGCTCCTGGCGGTCATTGCCCAGGAGTTTTCGCCAGTCTTGGCCGATCTGTTGTGATGACATGGTGCCTCCTGAAAATGAAAAGAAATAGCCTTAATCTATTAGCAGAGGTGCGTTTTCAGCGTTAACATTCCTGACATAGCCATCATAAAATGCAAAACTTTGTGCCAGCCTATAATGCTTTTCTTCAACGATTGCAACGGAAAAATGGTCCAACGCTAATCGAAACATGCATATTCTGCTATCAGCCTCACTAAAGTGAACAGCAATAGGTACACATATTAAGTCTGGAAACTTTGTTCTGCAAAATGTGATGTCTTGATAAAGCTGAACAACACCAATCTTATCATTTCCAGCTTTCGCTTGCACTGGAATGATAAACTGCTGACCAATCTTGTTCACCCCAATATATAGTTCATCGATTTCTATTTGCCCTATTCCTTCAACCTTTGTCCTCAGATGGTTTTGCATTGAATACGTAACTATGCCTAAAAATAAATCGAGTATTTTATTGTATCGCACTTTGCTTAACAAGCTTTGCTCATCTGAAAGGCTATATAGTGACAAAATTTCAGGTGTGCTTTGGGGGACAAGGATAGGCAACAGGGCGCTATTGGGCTGAATGTTCGACTGGCGGCTCTTTAAAAAGCTATATCTAGCATCGCCTGTGCCAACAATGATCCATGTATAACCCGTCGGTGCCGTCCTTGCAATGGATGTCGGCAAATCTGCCCTATACCTAAAGGAGTAAACGACGTCTCCCAAATTCTTGGGGGGAGTTATGCCCAACTTGTGTGCATGAGAGATCAAGTCCTCTCGCGTAAAAGGGACTTCTTCCATTCGTTCTTCGTATTTCTCAGCAAAAATAGATGCAATAATACTTCCGTATTTGCTCATTAGCCTATCGCCTCCAAGAGTGTTCTTGCAGAAGTGAGGTTGAGATAAAGAAACTGCTCATTTCCCAATTCGATTTTTGCCTTTGGCTTAACAGGTATTACGTTCAACGCAGACATAATCTGTGCAGCAACGGCTCGTGCAAGCAACGGCGGAACTGAATTACCAACTTCCCTAAAACCATGCCATTTTGTCGAATGCATCCGAAACCAATCAGGAAAAGAATGTAGGCGTTGCGCTTCACGAACGCTAATGCAACGATTATCTCTTGGATGTATGGGCCGTGGGCTTGTGTAAGCCCCTCGCGATTTATCTGTTCCGGCCCGCAGTGTATTGCAGATTCCTGATGGGTTCAATTTTAGGAAACGGCTAATTGGCTCAACGTTCCCCTCATCCGTGCTTTTAAAGCGATCTGTCGATCCCTTCGTATGTTGTGTCCTTAAGCATCCTGTGAGCACATGATTCTCCCATTTTCTTTCATATGAGAAATCGAAGGGATCAATCATACTCCCATGCAACTTTTTTGCATAGTCAGAAATAGGTTCCACTAAATAACAAATTTTATCTAATTCCTTTAGCTCATTAAAATCATCTATGTTGGGAAGATCATAAATTGCATCTTTTACGGTCAACTTGCTGTCATCGATCACTGGATATATGGGTTCTGCTTGGCCCTTGCGGTATCCTAGAAGAAAAAGCCTCTGGCGGGATTGTGGAACGCCAAAATCCTTAGCATTTAGAACCCTATAAGGCTTAACAACCCTATACCCAGACAACTCAATATCATCTATCACTCTCATTAGAAAATCTTTTGCATCGCCAATGGTGAGGCCTGAAACATTTTCCATTACGAAGTATTTAGGCTTGATTTCCTCCACCAACCGCATAAACTGGTATAAAAGATCATTGCGCGGATCACTCATATCCCTTTTCCCCATCAAAGAAAATCCTTGACAAGGAGGGCCGCCAAACAAAACATCAATTTCCTTTCCGAAACACAAATCCTTTCCAGTCAACTCTGCGATATCTCCGCAAATCGTATTGCATACCGGAAAATTGTATTTATGCACCGCTGCGTGAATCGGATCAATTTCCACTGCTGAAACAATATCAAATCCAGCCTGTTCAAAACCCAACGACATACCGCCCGCGCCACAAAACAAATCGATTGCGGTTGGTCGATGATTTTGCATCGTACTATTGCTCCCAGTCATAATACCCTCCTCCGTATCTCCCCAATCAACGCCGCCGCCAAATCCCCTTCTATTCTGCGGGGCGGCTCCCCCTTCACAAACAACGCGCCCACACCGTCTCCACCAGCGATGCCCAAGTCGGCCTCCCGCGCCTCGCCGGGGCCGTTCACCACGCAGCCCATCACCGCCACGGTAAGCTTCAGGGGCAGGTGGCCCACCGCCTGTTGCACCCGCCGGGCGATATCGGCCACATCGATACCGGCCCGCCCGCAAGTGGGGCAGGAAATAAACTCAATGTGATCATCACGCAAACCCACGGCCCGCAATATGCCGATGCCTGCCTGGGCCTCGGGCAGCGGATCGCCGGTAAGGGACACCCGCAGCGTATCGCCGATGCCGTCCAGCAACAAGGCCCCGATGCCGATGGCCGACTTCACCGTACCCTGGCCGGGCAATCCCGCCTCGGTAACGCCCAGGTGCAGCGGATAATCGCATTGGGCCGCTGCCAGCCGGTTGGCTTCAACTGTGTTGCGTACGTTGGACGCCTTAAGCGACAGCGCGATATCCCCCACGCCACAATCCTCCAGCATCCTGGCATGGGCCAAAGCGCTCTCCAGCATAGCTTGAGGGGTTGGGCTGCCGTACTTGCGCAGCATCTCTTTTTCTACCGAGCCGGAGTTGACGCCAATGCGTACCGGAATCCCATGGGCCTTTACGCAAGCGGCCAGCTTCTGCACATTGGCCAAACCGCCAATATTGCCTGGATTGATGCGCAGCTTGGCAATCCCCCGCTCCACCGCGCCGATGGCCAACTTGTGATCAAAGTGCACATCCGCCACCAGGGGCACCGGACTGGCATCGACTAAGGAGCGCACCGCACCCACGCAATCCGCATCGTACACCGATACGCGCACGATATCGCACCCGGCCTTGGCCAGCGCGGCAATTTGCGCCGAGGTGGCCTCCACATCCCGGGTGTCGGTATTGGTCATGGATTGTACGGTAACCGGCGCACCGCCGCCCAGGAGCACGCCGCCGATTTTCATTTGCCTTGTGTATGATGCCATGATATTTTAGCTTGTCCCCTTCTGATTGTTCGCTAAACTTGCTGCCACCTAAAGCCTCCAGGCGGAATCCCCCCGCCACTGCGGTGGCCCTCTCCTCAATTCGCCATTGTCGCGCTGCGGCGCTCTGTGGCTCATTGGCCTTTCGCAAGGGGGGTTAGGGATTTTAACGAAGTTTTCGTTCTGAACCCCTACCTCCCTTGTTAAAGGGAGGGGGACCGCCGCAGCGGTGGAGGGATTCCAAAGCGGTATGGCCGCTTCATCGCACCCCAAATATATTCAATACGTCTTGATACGTAAATACCAATATCACACCCAGCAGCGCCACCACACCCACAAAATGGATCATGCCCTCCACGTTGCGGTTGAGCGGCTTGCGGCGGATCGCCTCTACGATAAAAAATATCAACCGGCTCCCGTCCAGGCCGGGGATGGGCAGCAGGTTCATCAAACCCAAATTGATGCTGATGAGCACCGCCAATTGCAGGTAGATGGGCAATCCCCCGGCCCGAGTCTCCTGCTGGATCACGTTTACGATGCCCACCGGGCCGCTGATTCCCTCGGTGCCCTGGCCCCGGAAGATCAGATCGCCCAGTGCCTGATAGGTCACCACCACCACATGCTGGCAAAAGGATGCGGACGTGGTGATCGCTGGGCCAAAGGGCAGGGGCGTCTGGACGATTCCAAACTGGAACCCGGTTAGGTACGCCTCATGCTCCTCCACATAACGAGGCGTCACGGCAACGGCAAACTCTTCCTCGCCACGGGCCACGATAAATACCAGGGGCATACCCTGGGAACTATGTATTAAGTCCGATGCGTCCCTGGTGCGGGTAATCGGCACGCCGTCAATCTCCAGTATCCTATCGCCCGGCAGCAACCCAGCCTCTATCGCGGGCATACCTTCATCCAGTTTGTCGATCACAGGCACGGGCATTTCCACGCCCCACACCATAAAGAACATTACCGCCACCACCAGAGCCAGCAAAAAATTCATAAAAGGTCCGGCAATCACGGAAAGAAAACGCTTCCACACCGGCTGATTGTTGTAGGCGCGGGGATCGGGAGCTTCCTCATCCTCGCCGTAGTACATACAAAACCCGCCTACCGGCAACACACGGAGCGAAAACAAGGTGCCATGCTTTCCCTTGCGTGAGAAGATTTTGGGCCCCATGCCAATGGCGAACTCCTTTACGTCGATGCCGCACCAGCGCGCCGCCAGGTAGTGCCCCAACTCGTGAAACATGATCAGCACGCCCAGCATAAACAGCGCGGCTAGGATATACCCCAATGTCGTAAGTTGCGCCAAGCTCCCACGCCCCCTCTATCTCTTTGATCTATCATACGCCAAATCATTCAAGCAAATTCTCTGCGCATCTCCTGGCGCAAAGGTCGGCGGCCCGTACTGCCTGTAACGAATCCGCAGGGGTTACCGGCACGCGCTGCAAAGTCTCTTCCACCAGCGCGGCAATGCGGCCAAAGGCGATGCGCCGCCCCAAAAAGGCCTGTACCGCCACTTCGTTTGCGCCGTTGAGTATGGCCGCCGCCGTGCCGCCTGTCTTCAGTGCCTCGTAGCCCAGCCGCAAGGCCGGAAACCGTACCATATCCGGCTCCTCAAAGGTGAGCCGCCCCATGCGGGCGAAATCAAACCGCTCACCGCCGGTGGGCAACCGCTGGGGATAGGCCATGGCGTACAGGATGGGCAAGCGCATGTCCGGCGTGCCCATTTGGGCCATGATCGCACCATCGGCAAAGGCCACCATGGAGTGCACCACACTCTGGGGATGCACCAGCACCTGGATGCGCTCGGGGGGTACCTCAAACAACCAGCGGGCCTCAATGATCTCCAGGGCCTTGTTCATCATGGACGCCGAGTCCACGGTGATCTTGGGGCCCATGGCCCAGTTGGGATGGGCCAAAGCCTGTTCTACAGTGGCCCCGGCCATGGCCTCCAAACTCCAGTTCTTAAAGGGCCCGCCGGAGGCCGTAAGGTACAAAAGCTCCGGCGGCGACAACTCCCCTTGCAGGCATTGAAAAATGGCGCTGTGCTCACTGTCCACCGGCAATAGGGCTACGCCGGCTTTTTGTGCCGCTTGGGTTACGAGTGCGCCGGCGGCCACCAAAGGTTCTTTATTGGCCAGCAAAATGGCGCGGCCCGCGCCCAGGGCAGCCATCACCCCGGTAAGCCCGGCAAACCCCACCACCGACACCAGCACGGCATCGCAGACCGCCTCGGCGGCAACAGCCCCCAGACAATCCTGGCCAAACCGCCATTCGCAAAACCGCAAATCCTCGGGCACACTCTGAGGCTCCACCACCAGCCCGGCCATGGACGGGCGGAACCGCCGCACCTGTTCAAACAACACCTGGGCATTGCTGTGGGCCGCCAGCGCCGCCACAGAAAAACGATCAGGATGCAGCGCAATCACATCTAAAGCCTGCGTCCCAATGGAACCCGTTGAACCCAAAATGGCGATTCGTTTCATGCCGTCCTCTCCACGACCAACAGCACATACGAACAAACCACCATCAGCGCAAAAAGCATGCTGTCGATGCGATCCATGATGCCGCCGTGACCGGGAAAAATGCTGCCAAAGTCCTTTACCTCACAATGGCGCTTAACCAGCGACGCCGTTAAATCGCCAGCCTGGCCGGCCACGCCGCCCAGCAAACCCAGCACCGCCGCCCCAATCAAGCCAATGGGCGAAACGCCCCGGCCAATGATCAGCACAAAGGCCACGGCGCCTATCACACTGCCCGCCAGCCCCGCCACCGCGCCCTCCACGGTTTTTTTGGGGCTCACCGCCGGGCAAAGCTTGCGTTTGCCCCAAAAAGAGCCCACAAAATACGCCGCGGTATCGCCCAGGTAGGCGATGATCAGCACCAGCAGGATCAGATGCACGCCGTGGGGCTGAAAATCGCTGCGAAATAACATCAGCAACAATGCCAATGGAAAAAAGACGGTATAGATGGGATAGATCGAGATGGCGGCGTCCATCCACCGGGGCTCCTTGCGCAGGCAAATCGCCAGCAGCGCCAGCAGCGTGCCGGTCACCAGCAGGGGCGCGATTACCGGAATGCCCAGGAAGTGAAAGCCGGGCACAATCAGCACCGCCAACACCAACGAGGGCCAGCGCACCGGATGGTAGTCCGCCCGGCGAAAGGCCTCAAACACCTCCCACATGCCGCCCAGCATCAACCCGGTAACCACCAGGAAGGCCAGCCATGTGCGCACATATAGAATCACCGCCACCCCGGCGATGATCAGCACGCCCGTGATGATCCGTTGACGCATGGGCATCCCCTCTCATTACATCGTATTTGCACCGTCTTTGCGCTTCGCTGCTGGGAAATCCCCCCGCCACTGCGGTGGCCCTCCCCCCTTTGGCAAGGGGGGTATGGGATTCTAGCGAAATCTTCGTTCCTATCCCTACCTCCCTTGTTAAAGGGAGGGGGACCGCCCGCCAAACCTGCGCTCACGGCCTTGATACGCGGCCAGCGCACCATGATAAGCAGCCACGTTAAAGTCGGGCCACAGGATGTCGGTAAACACCAGCTCGGCGTAGGCGCATTGATAGAGCAAAAAATTGCTCAGCCGTAACTCGCCGCTGGTGCGGATCAGCAGGTCTACCTCGGGCAATCCGGCGGTGTACAGGGTTTCGACAAAGGTTGTTTCGTCGATACCGGTTGGCTCCAGCTCGCCTTTTTCCACCCGCGCCGCCAGTGCCCGCACCGCGTGGATGATCTCGGCACGGCTGCCGTAGTTGATGGCCAGGTTGAGCTTGAGGCCGGTGTTTTTTCGGGTACGTTCCATGGCTTCGATCAGCAAGCCACGCTGGGGCTTCGGCATGCCATCCACATCGCCCAGGATGCGGATGCACACGCGGTTGGCGTGGAGTTCGTCGATCTCCCTGCCAAAGAACTCTACCAGCAAACCCATCAGCGCGCCTACCTCACCGGCAGGGCGCGACCAATTTTCGGTGGAAAAAGCATAAAAACTCAGCGCTTCGATGCCCAAATCGCTGCTCTCCCGGATGATGGCGCGCATGGCTTCCACACCGGCCCGGTGGCCAAGGGCCCGGGGCTGCATCCGGCGCTTGGCCCAGCGGCCGTTGCCGTCCATGATCACCGCCACGTGCCGGGGCAGTCGCTCGGTGTCTAATGCTTGTAACTCCGTCTTTTTTCGAAACCAGGCCATTCGATTTCCTCCGATGGGCCTGGATTGCTTCGCTTTGCTCGCAATGACGAACGCTCTCTTTTCGTCATTGCGAGGAGCATAGCGACGAAGCAATCCAGTCACCACTGTTTCATTTCAAACCGGCACACATCCAGCGTTATGGGCTCCCCTTCGTGTACGCGCACCACCCGCCACTGGCCAACCCCCTGTTCAGCGCGTTTGGGCGCAAGCAGCCGGTTTATCACGGGCGTCATGCCACACTCCGCCAACGTTTGAAGGGCCAACTCCAAGGGCAACCCCAACAGAGACGCCCTCATCGCACCTCCATGATCTCCTTCTCTTTGTCGGCACAGATGCGATCCAGCTCTTTTACCGCGTTGTCGGTAAGCTTTTGCACCTCGTCCTCCGCCCTCTTTTGGTCGTCCTCGGGCAAAGCGCTGTCTTTTTTGAGCTTTTTGAGCTGCTCGATAGCGTCGCGGCGGATGGCCCGGGTAGCAACCTTGGCTTCCTCGGTATTCTTCTGCACCAACTTGGTAAGTTCGCGGCGGCGCTCCTCGGTAAGCTCGGGCACGGCCAGGCGGATGAGCTTGCCGTCGTTGTTGGGATTCAGGCCCAAGTCGGACTTCAAAATCGCCTTCTCCACCGCGGGGATGTCCTTGGGATCCCACAGGGCGATCACCAGCAAGCGGGGCTCCGGCGCAGAGATGTTGCCCATTTGGCTGATGGGGGTGGGCGTGCCGTAATAGTCCACGGTAATGCGGGTGAGCAACTGGGGATTGGCGCGGCCCGCGCGGATGGTCATCAGCTCGTTGCGCAACACCTCGGCGGTTTTGCTCATTTTTTCTTTGGCGGTGTCGATAACTGGCTTGGTCATCACAAAAACCTCCTGTCGTATCCGTTTTTCTGTATATACTATTGTAATCCCTTTGGCTTTGGTTGGCAAGTCATTCGAGTTCAAGAGACGTTCTTCTGGCCCCAATATCGATGTTCCGCCGCGACTGGCCCGACCGAAGCACAAAGTCCTCGCTCTCCCCGGAGGGTCCGGTGCCCTCGGGTATGGCGCTGGCGACCTCGGGAATATCCGGGCGGTTCACCGTAAATGCAAATCCCAGCGGCAGGGTAGCGCGCACACGGTAAAGTCCCGGCCGCAGCCCGGTAAAACGATACAGGCCGTATTCATCGGTGGTGGTAGAAGCCACCTCGACCACGGTACCATCGGCCATTACGGACAACAATGCCACATGTACGCCCATGAGGGGCGGCTCGCCGAAGTCCTGCAAACCGTTCCCATTTTCATCTATCCACGCGTAATCCCCCACCAAACCGGGCCGGATACCGCCCACATGCAGATTGGGCCGGATCTGGCCCATGGTGAGTTGGAAGGGTTCGGTCTGCCCCACCTGCCCGTCTACCAACGGCACCTTTGAGTAGGGCCCCTGCTCATCGGGCAGGTAATCCGTAAATAGATAACCAGAAGGCAGAGTAAAACTCACCGCATATGTGCCGGGGCGCAGGCTGTCAAAACGGTATGCTCCACCCTCGTCCACCGGCTGTGCGCCCACGGATTTCCAATCGCCATCCTCCTGGCGCAGCAGCACCGCAGTCGTGCCACGGAGGGGCGGCTCACCCGGATCAAACCGCCCGTTGACATCGGCGTCTTCCCAAGCCACACCGCTCACCGATGCGCCATGGATGGCGGCAACATGCCCCATGTCAGCCTCCTCCCCCATAGCCAGGCGCAAGGTGGGTGAAATACCAAGCCGGGCGTCCCGCAACACCAGCTTATCACGGGCCTGGGGCGCAAACAGATCACCCTCGGGCAGATCGATACGCACCTGATACGCTCCGGGCCGCAGTTGATCAAAAAGATACGCGCCGTTGTCCAAGGTCTGCATGCTGGCCAGCACCTCACCGGATGCCGCCTCCAGAAGCTCCACCAGCGCCCCGGCAAACCCCTTCTCTTCGTTGCCCCAAAGGCCGTCTTCGTCCGCATCCAGCCAAATCGCGCCCTGTATTTTCGCGCCGGTCAGCGCGCCTACATTTTGGCCGGTGAGCCGTTGACCCATGGCCAGGGAGAAGGATGCGCTCTCGCCCACGGGTATGTCGATGCCGTGTACCAAACTGCCTCCATCTTCACCACGTACGAACAGATGCCCATCGGGCAGCACAAAACGCAAAGCATACACACCGGGGCGCAGGCCTTCAAAACGATAAGCGCCGTTCTCGCCGGTTTCGGTCATCGCCACCGGCTCGCCACCGGCCAGTAGCGTCACCTTGGCGCCACTTAGAGCCGGGTCATCGGTGGAACGGCGCCCGTCGTTGTCCCCATCCAGCCATACCTGGCCATCGATTAACGCCGCCGGGATGCCGCCAAAGTTAAATTGCTCTATCCGCTGCCCGGCGCTTAATTCCATGGCCTCGCTCACGGCTACGGGGCCGTCTACACTATGCATCTTACCGGCACGGGCGGCGCTCCGCCACCTGGGCTCGGCGGCAAACAGGTACCCTTCCGGCAGGGTGGGCTTGATCACATAAACGCCGGGCATCACGTTTTCAAAACGCCAGCGCCCCCGCTCGTCGGAACGTACGGTAGCCACTACCTGCTCCAGATCATCAGCGCCAAACAATTCCAGCGTCACCCCTGGAATGGGCGGTTCGTTAGCGTCCAGCATGCCGTCATTGTTGGTGTCGATCCACACCAGGCCGCCCAGGGATGCGGGCATCAGCGCGCCGGCATCCAGCCCTTGGATCGCCTCGCCCATGGCCAGGGCAACGGGCAGCACGGCCTCGCGGCCCCCTTCATCGGGCAGGGATTGTGGTGATGTGCGGGTGAACAGATATCCCTCGGGCAAAGTGATGCGTACCGTATAGTCGCCGGGAGGCAACGCGTCAAACCGATACGCGCCGCTTCGGACCGTCTCGGTCACGGCCAGGGGTTCCGGGTGGCCTTCCCGCCACAGGGCCACCGTTGCCCTGGGCAGGCCCGCCTCATTTGGCCCACGCTGGCCGTCGTAGTCTTTGTCTTCCCACACGGAACCCGCTAGGGAACCTAAGCGCAACGCCGCAAGATGTATGCCCTCCCGCTCCTCGCCCATGGACAGGGTAAACACCACGCTGCGCAGGGGGTGTGGCGCTTTGCCCGCTTCAAAACGCAACGTGGATGGAACGGCCCGTTGCATCACATACCCTTCGGGCAGCGCACAATCCAGCTGATAGGCGCCCGGACGCAGCCCGGCAAAAACAAAGATTCCATCTGCGCCCGGCGACAGCTCGGCCACCAGCGTTCGTTGCCCCCGTGTGCCCACCAAACGATACAGCTTGATGGTTGCACCGGATAATCCCACTTCGATGGGATCCATTTCGCCGTTGTCGTTTGCGTCTTCCCACATCAGGCCGCCCACCTGGCCGGTGCGCACCATGCCCATGTTCTCTCCCTCAAGGGCTTGCCCCAAGCCCAACTGAACGGGCTTCGAACTGTCGGCCCCAGCGGCAATTACCCAGCCTTCCGGCGCCACAAAAACGAGCAGGTACGCGCCCGGTGGAACCTCGCCGAAAGCAAAAACGCCTCCCTCGCCGGTCACAGCCGTTCTTGACTCCATCCCGCCGCTGGGATCCACAAGGTTCACTTCCACGCCCTCAAAAGGAGCTTCGCCCGCATCCCACAAGCCGTTGTCGTCGGCATCCTGCCATACCGCGCCCCGCACAGAGGCGGGCAGCACCAGGCCGATGCCGGTTTCGGCCTCTTGCCCGTCGCCCAGGGTGATTGTTTGCCCTCGGCCCGATGCGCCGGGCTGCATGGGCACCTCACGGCCCTGATCATCCAAACGGCGGGTGAGCCGCCAGGGGTCGGGCAGATCGTACCACAATTCGTACACACCCGGCTCCAACCGCTCAAACAACACAATACCGTCGGGCCCGGTGGTGCGCCAATCCAAATTTTCTATATCAGCATCTTTCATAGGAGCTAACGCCATACGCACACCGGCCACGCCCCCGGCCTTGTCGGTGCGGATGCCGCTGTAGTCGCCGTCTTCCCAGGCCGATACCAACAGCTTGCCCGGGCGCACCGCTTCCACAAGCACATCGTTCCGTACCTCGCCCATGGCCAAGGTGTACTGCACCGGATCGGCAGCGGCTTCATGGGGGAAGGCATAGGCCGCAGGCAGCGAAAAACGCAGCCAATATGTGGCGGGGATCAATCCATCAAAGGCAAAGGAACCCTGGTTGTCGGTGCGGACAGTGTCCACCGGCATTTCAGAGCCCTCGCGCATTAGTTCAACCTTGGCGGCGGATACGCCCCGCGCCCCCCTATCGGCTAGCAGGGATCCGGCCAGGCTGGCAGGCAACGTCACGGCCACGGCCGGCATTTCGGTCTCGCCCAGCAAAAGGGACAGCCGCTGCACCGATGCCTGGGCCGCACCCGCAAAAATCCTACCCTCGGGCAGCGCCACCCGGAACGTATAGTCGCCGTCGGGCATACCGGTAAGCACGTAACGGCCCTGGGCATCGGTGAGTGCAAAAGCTTCTTGTTTCTCTCCCCGCCACAACGAAACCGCAACGTCGGGTATACCGGTTTGATCGCCATCCAGCAAGAACATACCCCGTACCACGGCGGAACGATCCATTTCGGCCTCGACCCAATGCCAGCGCTCGCTAGCATCGAGCACAAAGACCTCGGTGAGACCCTCGCCCCTCTCGACTCGTTCACCTGTGGGCATACCGTGGCCGGTAGTCATTGCGTCCACCAGCTGCCCTTCCCCAGGCATAAAACGTAAACGATATGTATCGTAAGGCACCCCATCAAAGCGGAACAAACCTTGGGCATCCGGTGTGGTTTCGGTTATGATTGTTGCACCCTCGGCCTCATCAATCCGCTCTAACAGAACCGGCACGGCAGCAACATCCTCAGCACGGCGAATTACACCGGCGATCACACCAATTCCCTCGCCTGCCCCATCCTGGCGTACCGCACGCCCTTCGGCCCATATGGGTTCGTCCAATTCAAAATCGGCGATAGGCCTGGTAACACGTATCGTCCTTCCCTCTCCCCGCTCATCCGGATACCGCTGGGTATAGGCATATTCGCCAACAATAACACACTCAGCCTCCGGCTCCCGGGCGATCTTCAGCCGGAGCATATCCGTGGAAAGGCCGGGGCTGATCACCCACGAAAAATCGCCAACCTGCGTATCCAAATAACGAATCTGCACGGCCGTGATCCGTCCATCCACATCGGAAAGATCTAACAGCTGCGTATCCAACTCCAGCCCGGTGACCAAACGTATGTCGGTCCAATTCCAGCCGCCCAAGGCCAAACGATAGACCACCTCGACCGTGGACGGCACATCCTCATGCCCGCGGGGAAGCTCCACGGCCACAATATCAGCAGGGACATCGGGTGGGTCGAGCCAGAGCGTCCGCACCCGGTTCCGGCCCGGAAAACGCATGTTGCCGGGCGACGAACCGTCCGCCACTGGAACGGGCATGCTGCGTTTTTCGATCTGGGCCATGGGATTACCCCGGCGCACGTAGGGGGGAATCTCTACAACCGACTCGATATCCTCCCATTCCAGCATGTAGCCTGCCGGAGCGCGTAACATCTTCATCAGGTACATGCCCACCGGCAGCGCCATCTCATTTTGATAGGATTCGCCGGTGAGCGTAAAAGCAAGAACCGGCTCCTCTTCCCATATGATTTCTTCGCCATGATCAGAGGCCAAGGCATGGAGCGCGTATTCCGCGCCCTTTAGGATGGCCCCATCGTGGGCGGAGCGATGGGTGAGCACAAAGAAACCCCTGTCGGCCACGGAGGCAATCTCCGCCACGGTATGTCTGCCAGGATACATCAGCGCCTCATGGAATTCGGCATCGGCCACGTAACCCGGCGATACCGCACTCTCCAGCTCGCGCAGATAGTACACCGTACCGTTTATATCTGCCGGAAGCCCGGCGGCCTCCATAGCGCCCTCCATTTGCATGCCGTGGGCGGCAATCACCCACTGGGTTTCCGGGCAGGGATAAGGCTCGTAAGTTTTATCGCGCAACACGTACAGGCCGTAAGCGCCACGCAGGGGTACGCGGAAGGGCTGCATCTCCGCATTAAACGTAAAGCCCATTTTGCTTACGGTGAGGGTGCCGGGCCGCCCGTTAAACAGGCTTATTTCCGTAAGCTCGCCGCCGAAAATCTCTATCTCTTGCTCCGGCGCGGGATCGTACCCGTCGGGGAAATGAGTTTGCCACAGGCGATAGCGGCCCTGAGGAAGCTGCACCCGGAGGGCGACGCCCTCTTCATCCACGGTGAGCAGATCGTCGTAATCACTCAAAGCAATAGGGGCATCAGGGGCAAGGGGAGCCAGGGCAAAGGCAGCGCCGATGATCGGGCGCTGGATATCCTCGGCATCGCGCAGGGTAACGCGTACCCCGCCCTGCTCGGCACGAGCCGTCCATTCCAGGGTGGGCACCTCGCCATCGTTTACATGCACCGGATCGGAAAAATCCGCGGCAAAGGCCCGGTATATGCCAGCGGGCAGGGCAGGCAAGGCCCCGGCGGCATCCCGCGCCACACCTTGGGCATCCGTAGTCAACATCAGCGGCTCGCGCTCCGAAGGATATGCTTGATATGCCTCCAGATCGTCTTCTTTTGCGCCCTCGGCCAGCCGGAGCAAAGCCATGGATGCGCCGGTCTGGGGCATGGCCTGGGCCTCGCCTTGGGAGGAAAGGGCCAGGGTTTGCAGCTTGATCTCCAGCTTGCCCAAGGGCTTGTGGAGCATATCCACGACCGCAGGCACACCGGCCAAACCTTCGATCTGGACGGCCCCGGCCGGGCCAAACCCTTCGGGCGAAAGCTGGGTCTCCACCCGGTACGCACCCGGCTCCAACGCGGGTGAAACCGCCTGGCCTTGGGCATCGGCAGTCAGCTCAAATACCTTGCCGCTAGGGCCGGTCACCTGATAAGCGGCTCCGCTCAAACGCGCGCCGTCTTGCCCCACCGAACCCACAATG
>WQXF01000052.1 GCA_009784985.1 Clostridia bacterium
CGGTAAAGGATCTGTTCCCCCGCCATCGCGCCATGAAGGGCTACGACGTGCTGCGAAAAGCCGGTTGGGATACCCACGGCCTGCCGGTGGAGCTGGAGGTAGAAAAGCTGCTGGGCCTGGACGGTAAGCCACAAATCGAGGCCTATGGCATCGAACCCTTTATCGATGAGTGCAAAAAATCGGTGTGGAAGTACAAGGGCGATTGGGAGCGCATGAGCGAGCGGGTGGGCTTTTGGGCCGACATGGAGCATCCCTACGTTACCTACGAAAACGATTACATCGAGTCGGTGTGGTGGTCGCTCAAAACCATCGCCGATAAAGGGTTGCTCTACAAGGGCCACAAGGTTGTGCCTTATTGCCCCCGGTGCGGCACCGTGTTGTCCAGCCACGAAGTGGCCCAGGGGTACGAAGAGGTCACCGAACCCTCGGCCTTTGTGCGCTTTGCGGTAAAGGGCCGCCCCAACACCTATCTATTGGCCTGGACCACCACGCCCTGGACGCTGCCCTCCAACGTGGCCCTTTGCGTCAACGCCAACGAAGATTACTGCGAGCTGGCGTTTAACGGCGAAACGCTGATCTTTGCCAAGGCGCTGGTTTCCCAAGTACTTGGAGAAGAAGCTGCAGCAGTAGCTTCGGTCACGCGCACCTTTAAGGGCAAGGAATTGTTTGGAACCGAGTACGAGCCCCTGTTCCATATCCCACCGTCAGAAAACCAACCCGGCAAAAAAGCCTGGTTTGTGGTGTGCGATCCCTACGTAACCCTTACCGACGGCAGCGGCATCGTACACATCGCACCCGCCTTTGGCGAGGATGACGGGCGCCTGGGCCGGGAGCACAACCTGCTCTTTTTGCAGCCGGTGGACGCCCAGGGCAAATTCGACGCCAGCACGCCCTGGGATGGCCTGTTCGTAAAGGATGCCGACCCAAAGATACTGGCCGCCCTCCAAGAGGCCGGGCTGCTGTTTCAAACAACATCCTACACCCATAACTACCCCCACTGCTGGCGCTGCCACACGCCGCTGCTCTACTACGCGCGGGGATCCTGGTTCATCCGCATGAGTTCGTTGCGCAAAGAGCTCGCGGCCAATAACCGTTCCATCGACTGGCTGCCCGATAACATCAAGGAAGGCCGCATGGGCGATTTTGTAGAAAATGTGTTGGATTGGGGCCTTTCCCGGGAACGCTACTGGGGCACGCCGTTGCCCATCTGGACATGCGAATGTGCCCACACCCACGTAATCGGTTCCCGGGCCGAACTGCGGGATATGGGCGGCGACGTGCCCGAGGGCCTGGACTTGCACCGGCCCTATATCGACCGGGTTACCTTCCCCTGCCCCGCCTGCGGCGGGGAGATGCGCCGTGTGCCCGAGGTGATCGACTGCTGGTATGATTCGGGCTCCATGCCCTTTGCCCAATGGCACTATCCCTTTGAGAATCGCGAGATTTTTGAGCGCCGCTTCCCAGCCCACTTCATCTCCGAAGCCATCGACCAGACCCGTGGCTGGTTCTACACCCTGCTGGCCATCTCCACCTGTCTTTTTGGCCGCTCCTGCTTTGAGCACTGCATCGTGCTGGGCCATGTGCAGGACAAAGACGGCCAAAAGATGAGCAAGCACAAGGGCAACATGGTAGACCCCTGGACGGCGCTGGACGCCCAGGGGGCCGACGCGGTGCGCTGGTATTTTTACACCAACGGCGCGCCCTGGCTACCCAGCCGTTTTTACGCCGAGGCGGTGAGTGAATCCCAACGTAAGTTCATGGGCACGCTGTGGAACACCTACGCCTTTTTTGTGCTCTACGCCAACATCGACGGCTTCGATCCCAACCGACATCCATTGGAGAAGGCTGAGCTCACGCTGATGGACCGGTGGGTCCTCTCCCGCCTGCACACGCTGATCCGCGAGGTAGACGACGGCTTGGATCGCTACCGGGTCACCGAACCGGCCCGTGCCATCGAAGCCTTTGTAGATGAGCTTTCCAACTGGTATGTGCGCCGCAGCCGCGAGCGTTTTTGGGGCAAGGGCATGGCCGGTGACAAAGAAGCCGCCTTCGCCACCCTGTACACCGTACTGGAAACCCTGGCCCGGCTTATCGCGCCCTTTACGCCCTTTATGGCCGAGGCTATGTACGTGAATCTAGTGCGCTCGGTGCGGCCCGACGCGCCGGAGTCGGTGCATCTGTGCGACTACCCCCAGAGCGATCCCAACCGCATCGATGCCCAACTGGAAGCCAACATGGACGCACTGCTCCGGGTGGTGCAACTGGGCCGCGCCTGCCGCAACGCCGCCAACATCAAAACCCGGCAGCCTTCGGCCGCTGTGTACGCGGTGGGCGTACGCCTGCCCGATGATTTTTCCGCCCTGGCTGCCGACGAACTCAACGTAAAAGAAGTCGCCTTCCCCGTAGATACGCGGGAGTTTACCACCTACAAACTTAAGCCGCAACTTCGCACCCTGGGCCCACGCTACGGCAAACTGCTGGGCAAGATCAGTGGGCACTTAAACACGCTGGACGGCAACGACGTGGCGGAAGCATTTTCTCGCGGCGAAACCCTCGATTTTGAGATGGGCGGCACGCCTGTATCCCTAGCCAAAGACGATGTGCTGGCCGAACCTATGCAACGCCCCGGCTTCACCGCCGAGAGCGACCGTGGCGTCACCGTGGTGCTGGACACCAACCTGACCCCAGAGCTACTGGACGAAGGTTTTGCCCGGGAAGTCATCTCCAAGCTGCAAACCATGCGCAAAGAAGCGGGCTTCGAAGTCACGGACCGCGTTGTCGTGTGTTACGAGGCCGATGCCGAGCTTGCCCGTGTAATCGCTGCTTTTGAGCCGCAAATCGTGGCGGCGGTGCTGGCTGACTCGCTGCAAGTAGAAAGCAAGGGCGAGGGCTGGTACCAAAAAGAGTGGAATATCAACGGATTGCGGGCTGTGTTGGGGATCAAGCGGGTAGATTCATAAGTTTTCTGCACTTTCTATTTACACGTAATTTGTTACGTGTTATGATGTGTATGTGTTCGGAGGGAAACGAAAGATGAAAAGTTATTCCTCAAGGGAGGTAATTTCCGCAATGCTGGCGGATGGATGGCGCTTAGTCGCCATTGAAGGTAGCCACCATCAATACAAGCATCCGACCAAGCCCGGCAAAGCGACCATCAAACACCCCAAGAAGGACATCCCCCGTAAAACACTGGATTCCATTGAGCAGCAGACAGGGATGCGCTTCCGGTGAAAGGAGAAAGTCTCATGAAAAACATATACACCTTTCCCGCTGTATTGCATTACGCCGAAGACGGGATATCAATCTCATATCCTGACTTGCCCGGTTGCCTATCCTGTAGTGATACCACGGAAGAAGCTACTCGCGATGCAAAAGAAGCGCTCGGCCTGCACCTGTGGGGCATGGAAAATGATGGTGATTTCATTCCCGAACCCACCCCTATCGATAGCCTAGTATTAGAAAAAAACGAAATCCCCTTATTGGTCGAGGTATTCATGCCTTCCGTACGAGCACGAATCGAAACACGCTTTGTAAAGAAAACGCTCAGCATCCCAGCGTATATGAACGCACGCGCGGAAGAAGTTGGCATCAATTTCTCACAGGTATTACAAGAGGCGCTATCCACAAAGCTTGATCTTCCTTTGCAGCAGGGTTAGAGCAATTGCCTAGACAAAAGCAATCCAGGAAACGCTTTCTGGATTGCTTTGTTGTTTCAAAATGACACACCAAAAGCAACGCGCCAGGTTGCCTACCGCGCCTCCATAAAAAGATCAATATCCTCAATGATGTAGCTTGCTCCTGTGGTATGCAGGGCTTCATAGCAGGATAGCACATAATCGGTAACGCCATAGTGCTTGAACATTTCTATGACTTGCCTGCCAGTCATCTGTTTTGCTGCCTTATATATCTCAATGCAGTAAACCAGAAATTTGCCTTCTGCGCTCATCGTTAAGCCTCCTCTGGGTAGGTGATTACTTCTGTTTCGAGCTCTTCCTGATACATTTCAAACAGTGCGTGGGCACTCAAATGCCACAGTTTTGTTTCCTCTTCTTCCAGGCTTTTGTACAGTTCAGACAAATAAAACATTTCCGCAGCTTTTTCGTCATCAACCCCGTATTCTTTTGCAATCAATTCCAACACTTGCGGCACAAGGAAAATGAGAACTGTAGGCAATTTATGCTTATCCATGTCAGTTACTCCTTTTCATCTAAAGTTCCAACAAATATTAGGTACGATATTGCTTTTTCACTTGAAAACACTAGCTGATTGTACAGTTTCTTGACTTTAAGGCGGCTCAAAGTTTCTTCCTTTGATAGCTCTCCGCTGGCATACAAGTGAAAAGTGAGGAAGATATCGTCGTTCGCAACAGGGCCGTAGATCAGTTCGTAGATTTCGCCTTGATAGGTGCGGTTACGATGTGCAGAAACAAAATCTAGCCACGCTTCATCGGGCAAGCCAAATCGAAGAAAGCTGCAAGCGGAAAAGGCAATGTCATCATCAAACATATACGCGCTGACAACCGGTTTGCCTTCTTTTCTGCGGCGAAAAACCTTTTCTGCAAATGAAATCGCCTGCACTTTGTTTTCGGTGGTATAAAATCCCCTCCCGAAATCCAACGCTCGGTTTTGCGGGATAAGCTGTGGTTTATCTACAACTATGTTGCTTCCGTGATACAGGATCATCTTTTACCCTCCGAAGCCGTATTGCAATAACGGATCACGGCAACAACACCATCACCTCGCGCAAATTCTGCATGGCATTTTGCAGCGTAACGGCATTGATATTGCCACTGTAAAGCACCGTCTCTACGGCCGCGATGGCCGCATAGATCAGCTGGCTTACCGCAGGGTCCAACATCTCCCCGGCAGCTCCTGCACGGTTGTACGCATCGTTTACCAACGCCTGGGCCTGGGCGGCCAGCTCATCGTTGTTCTGGGCCTGATGCTGATACTGCTGCCAATCGGCGGTGTGGATGTCACAAATCGTTCGGTCGATATTGCCGCTGTCGCCGCCGATGCTGGCGAAAGGCCCCAGGTACTGGCGGATCACATTGGCATGGCTGCGGGTATAATCGTAGAGGGGATGCCCGGTGGGGATCAGGACCGCGCCACGGTTTTCGATCACATCGTGGGGGCAGAAGTTGCCCGCATGCATGTTGCTTACGGTACACACCGTCAACTGCCGGTGCATGGAGCACTGTTGCTTGGGCTGATCCTCAATAAACCAGTAGTCGGACACGGTTTTGTACCCCATCAGGTCGCGGCGGCAGGCCTCTGTGGCCAGCTGACCGGATACGCCGCAGGTGGTGACCTTCACCAGGCCGTAATCCTCGGGCGCGCCGTCGATGATCTCGCGGTTGCCCAGGCTCTTGGCCCTGTGTATCCTTTCCATAAAGGACTGCCATAGGGGCGCGGCGTCGTTGCCGCCGGTGGCCTTGGCGGTGAGGGGCTTGTATCCGTCGTGGCCCACCCACAGAGCCGCCGAATACCAGCCTGTCATCCCGGCAAAAAACACACCTTTCGAATCGCTGTTGGTGCCGGTTTTACCGGCCACAACTTGGGAGGATATCTTGGCGCTGGTGCCGGTTCCGCTGGCCACCACACCCTTGAGCATATCCACGGTGAGCATTGCGGTGGCCGGCCTAAACACCTGGCGTTTGGCCTGGGTGGCGCGCATGTCGATCACCGTATTGCCGTCGGAATCCAGGATTCTGGAGAAGGACAGGGGCTGGAGATATACGCCCTTGTTGGCCAGGGTGCCAAAGGCCGTGGCCATCTGTACCGGCGTAATGCCCGAAGAACCCAGCGCCAGGCCAAAACCATCCTCGTTGATATTGGCGGGAGATACGCCCAGCTGCTTGAGGTACTCCGCCGAACGCTCCACCCCCACATAGTACATCAGCGCTTGGGCCGCGCCGGTATTTTGGGAGCGCCGCAGGGCTTCGCGGAAGGTTTGGGGGCCGGTGTAACCGCCCCCGCCATAGTTTTGGGGAAAGGTATCGTTGAGTTTGCTGTCCTTCCAGCCCTTGATGGGCACCGGCATGTTGTAGATCACGCTGGCTGGCGAAGCGCCCCGGTCGATGGCTGGCGCATACACCGCGATGGGTTTGATGGCTGAACCCACGGGCATGTTCATGCCGCTGGCCCGGTTGAGGGTTTTGCGCTGGGTGGGCCTAAAACGTCCACCCACGATGGCCTTGAGCTCGCCGGTGCGGTAATCGAAAACGGCGGCGGCGGCCTGGGGCTGCTCGATCTCGGTAAAGGTGCCATCGTTGTTGCGGGTACGGTGGATCCTGTCGCTGGGGTTGCGCAGGCGGGGATACTTATCCCACTGGGCCAGGGCCTCTTCCACAATGGTCTGGATCTCGGTATCTAGGCACAAGTACACCTTGTAGCCGCCGGTACGCAGCTTGTTTTCCATGGCGGCGCGGTTGGCGGCAGTGTTCTCCAGCCGCTCCAGCTCCAAAAACGTCGTCACCACGTCACTCACCGCGTACTCCACATAGTGGGCGTAGTCAAACATCTGGGTGGACGCAAAGGGCGATACCTCCAGCACCCGCGCGGTATCGGGGTTCAGGGCAGCCCGGTACGCCTCCTCGGTGATGAACTGATTTTCGTACATCATGCGCAGCACGTAGTCGGTACGGTCGTTGGTGATCCTGGGCGTGTCGGCGCCACCGGTGTTGCGGGCGAAAAAATTCCTGCGCGGATCATAGTAGTTGGGGCTGCGGGTCAGGCCGGCCAGCATGGCGCATTCCCGCAGGGTAAGCTGGTTCATTTCCTTGCCAAAATATCCCTCAGCAGCCACCTTCACCCCATAGTAATTGCCGCCCATAAAGATGGTGTTCAGATAAGCTTCTAGTATCTGTTCCTTGGTGTACTTGCCTTCCAGCTGCATGGCCAAGTACGCCTCTTGCAGCTTGCGTTTATACGACTGCTCGTCGGACAGCACGGTTTGTTTGATCAACTGCTGGGTGATGGTGGAACCACCCTGCTGCGATTCGGAAGAAAAGTTGGCCACAAAGGCGCCCACGATGCGCTTCACATCCACGCCACTGTGGGTAAAAAAGCGGGCGTCCTCCACGGCAACAAAGGCGTCTTGCAGGGTGGTGGGTATCTCGTCTAACGATACCATCACACGATCCTCGGTGCCCTTGTAGTCGGTGATCAGGCGGCCTTCGGCATCGTAGATAAACGAGGTTTTATCTTGATCGCCCAGTTTGGCCAGGTTGAGGGTGGGTGCGGTTTCCACATAGGCCTTGGCAATACCTATCAGCACCCCAATGCCGGCCAAGGCCAGCATCAAGCTGAGCACCGTCACCAACTTAACCGAAGACACCATTACCGCCAGCATAAAGTTGGGCTTTTTGGTTCTGGGCTTTAGGATAGTGCGCGCGCTGGGTTTGCGCGGCTCCGGCTCGGGGTCGTCGTATGCGTAATACTGCTGGGGTTGCGCCTGGTAGCCATACTCATTTTCTTCCGGCAGTGTTTCGTATTCATATTCGTACTCCGGCTCAAACTCTTGCTCGTATTCTTGTTCATATTCTTGCTCGTACTCCTGTTCATAACCGTCCATGGGCAACCCCCTTTCTCTCTATTCCTATATAGTATATCACGTTTTTAGTTTTTGCGCCATTTTTGCGTAACACATTGGCGCGTGGCATACCTTGATACGGCGGGACGCCGAGGGCGGCGTCCCCTACAGGGTTATGGCCATGTGTTTTCGTAAGGGCGGCCCTGTGTGGCCGCCCTCGCACACCGACAAGGCACCGGGCGGCCACGCAGGGCCGCCCCTACAAAGGTACGGCCATTCGTAACCGTTCCCATTGTAGGGGACGCCGCCCTCGGCGTCCCGTGGTCATTCCCTATCAAATAAGACGAGCGAGGGATGCCCGTGGTTGCGAACGAACAGAAGATTACACAAAAAGTAATCTCAAAAAAGAGCCGGTGGCGCATCGCGCTGGCTCTTTTCCTGGTGGTTGTGTTAGCGTTGCTCATCTGGATGGACGGCAACCTAAAGCCCGTGGTGGTCAGCATGGCCGAGGCCCAGTGCCGGGCGTTGGCGGTGGGCGTACTCAATGCCTCGATCCGCACCGTGCTCAACAGCGGCATCGACTACGGCGACCTGATGGAGGTGCGCTTCGACAGCAATGGCCACGTCTCCATGATGCAGGCCAACACCGTGCGCATGAACGCCCTGTCCACCAGCATCTCCAGGGAGGCCCTCGCCGGCCTGGAAAGGCTAAACGTGGCGCGGATCGGCATCCCTCTGGGTTCGGCCCTGGGCAGCAAAATATTTGCCGGCGAGGGGCCCCGGATCCCCATCAAGGTGTATCCGGTGGGCGCGGTAAACGCCATCTTTAGCAGCGAGTTTGAAACCTCGGGCATCAACCAAACCCGCCACAAGGTGTTTTTGCAGATCACCACCACGGTGCAGATCGTGATTCCCACCGACGCGCGCATGGTGTCGGTAACCGAAAGCGTGCTGGTGGCCGAGAGCATCATCGTGGGCCAGGTGCCGGAGCGTTTTTACAGCGGCCCGGGCGGCGGGATGATGCTGGATTTGGTGCCCTAACCCCTATTTCTTTGCCGTGGGCGTTTTCTTGGCCGTGGTGGTCGTTTTAGCCGCAGGCTTCTTGGCGGCGGTGGTCGTTTTAGCCGCGGGCTTCTTGGCGGCGGTTGTGGTCGTTTTTTTGGTAGTTGTTGCCTTTTTTGTGGTGGTGGTAGTGGTAGTCTTTTTTGCCGCAGGTTTTCTGGCCGCGGGCTTTTTGGCGGGGGCCTTCTGTTCTGTACTGATTAAGTTTGAAAAGAAGGAAGCCGCCGTTCCGGTGTGCTCGGGTTTAATCAGCTTTAGCAAAGACGGGAGCACGGAAACCAGGCCGGAAAGGGGGCCCGCATCTCCGCTGCCAAGCAACCCACCAAGGGTACCAACCAAGCCGCCGTCGTTGCTGCCCAGCATGCCGCTCAAAGAACTCAGCAGATTGCCGCCGCTGCCTCCTCCGCCCAGCAGGCCTCCCACGGTGTCCATCAAATTGCCGCCGTCGCTCTTGCCGCCCAGCAACCCGCCTAACATACCCAACAATCCGCCACCGCTCTTTCCTGCCTTGGAACGGCTGGCGGGTTGCTTTTTGCAAGCTTGGGTAAGCAGGTTCTTGGCATCGTCCGCCTTACCGTCTTGTACCAAGGGCAACACAAAATTCGATAACTCCTTAAGATTCAGCGCCATGTTTTTGCCTCCTTGTATTGGAATTGTATACAAAGACTTTATCGCAAGGCGCGCTTTTTGTCAAACCGTTTATCCCAATAAAATCTTAATTTTATCCGGGCTCACCCGCTTGAGCACACGGTAACCGCGCTGGCAGGCCATGGCCAAGCCTTGGGCGTTGGGGCGGCAGTATCCGTTGGGCTGGCAGCTTCCGTCGTCGCGGACGATTAGCTTGCCCATCAGCCCTACGGCTGCCCACTCGGGGCGTTCGGTGCGGGGCAGGTATTGCTGGGTGGCATCGTATGCCGGGTTAAGCTTTGCCACAAAGCGCCGCGTCATTTGCATCTGCTTTTCCATTTCACCGGTCTCTTCGTTGAGTTTAAAAGTCTCTTCGGGTACCTCCGTCCATTCGTAGATCAGTGCCTCCCATTCGTCGCGCTCATACATGCCTTGCCAGCCGCATCCGCAGGTATCGCCAACCATGGCAGGCGTGGCAGATACCACCCCCAGCAGGTAATCGTCTTGGTCGGTGGCCTTGCGGATGCGCTCGCCGTCCAGGGTTACAAAAAGGCCTCTGCGGTCTTCGTTTGGGGCGTTGCCGTCCAGCCATTCAAACATTTCGGCATAATCAGCCCCCGTGGTGTACACGCCGGAGGCACTGTTTACGTTGCCGTTGAATTGCACGCGAAGGGCATTGCTCCTGGCTAAAGTTGGCATGCCGTTGCCGATGATCAGTGCGTCGTCTACTAGCTGGTTGTTGTTCGCCGGATTGGACACGACATTGTATATGCCAATTGCCGTTTGGTAATTGTTTTGTGCGGTGGTAAACCAATTGGCGGCGTGGGAATACATCCCCCGCGCTTCGGTACTGCCTCCTTCGGCGTGAGATGTTTGGCCGCTCGCCACAGCGTAATTGCCCTCGGCGTGAGCATAAAGACCGCTGGCGGTGGTATTGTTGCCTTCAGCGTGGGATCCGTTACCGGAAGCAATTGTGTCCTGCCCTTCGGCATGGGAAATAAATCCGCTGGCTGTAGCTCTGAGCCCCTCAGCGTGGGTATAGTCTCCCTGGGCCACACTTTCGTACCCTTCGGCGTGGGAAGCCGCCCCTATGGCTTGTGTTTGGTCGCCTTCGGCGTGAGATGAGGTGCCGTTGGCCCTACTCCCCCCGCCCTCTGCATGGCTGCCGTACCCGGACGCAATCGCTTGGTTGCCCTCGGCGTGGGCGCCGCCTCCCGTTGCCTGTGTGTGCAAACCCTCCGCGTGAGACGCAAAACCGGTAGCTTGTGTCGTTCCGCCTTCCGCATGCGCACCTTGGCCGCTGGCCACGCTGTTAAGGCCTTCCGCATGGGCTCCGCTTCCGGAAGCCACAGTGGCGTAACCCTCGGCATGAGTATTTGATTCCAAAGCCTGCGTTTGTTCTCCTTCGGCCACGGCATTGAGTCCGCTGGCCACAGTGCATGTTCCTTGGGCAAACGAAGCCTGGCCGCTGGCAACGGTGCCGATCCCAATGGCAAGGGAAGAATCCCCGCTGGCAACAGTGCCTGTGTTCAATGCAACAGCATCAACCCCTAAGGGGGAATTGTTATCGCCGCTGCATCCGCCTCCGGTGTGGATTCCCTTCACCGATCCGTTGCTTTCGCCATCAACCAGGTTCAAAAGATTGCTGGGGCCTGCCGGGCCCTGGGGGCCTTGAGGGCCTACGGGGCCCGGAACGCCTTGGGGCCCTGCTGGGCCTGCGGGGCCTTGGGGGCCCTGTGGACCCTGCCCCCCACCCCCACACTGGGAGCCGTAGCAAAAGTTAAAACACGGGTTGCAGGGAGGTGCAAAGTGATTGCGTTGATTGCATTGTTTCATAATTCATTCAATCTCCTTTTTGTTGGGTCAAAAAGCGCGGTACCTTTCTTTAGCACATTATGCAAAAGGCATTCTGTGGGTTACGTTGGATCACCCAACCAAAATCAGCGCCGTATCTACATCCAACCTTTTGAGCACCCGGTAGCCTTGCTCACTGGCCGTGGCGATCCCCCGGGCGTTGGGTTTACAGTATCCGTTGGACTTGCAGGTTCCGTCGTCGCGCACAGGCAACAAGCCCACCAAACCAACCGGGACCCATTCGGCGCGTTCCGAGCGTGGGGTATACGCTTTGTTGGGGTCGTATGCCGGGTTGAGCTTGGGCACATACTGCCGTACCATTTCGGTTTTTAGTTGCATCTGACTGGCTTCTTCATCGTACCCCAATGTTTCGGCCGGTTGCTCGGCCCATTCGTAGATCACCGCGCCCCATTTATCCCGTTGGTACATGTCTTGCCAGCCGCATGCGCAAGAACGCCCCACCATGGCGGGTGTGGCGGACACCACGCCCAGCACAAAATCATCTTGATCGTTGGCCTTGCGGATGCGCTCGCCGTCCAGGGTTACAAAATATCCCCTGCGGTCTTCGTTTTGGGTGTTGCCATCCAGCCACTCAAACATCTCGGCATAATCGGCTCCCGTAGCGTACACGCCGGAGGCGCTGTTTACGTTGCCGTTGAATTGCACACGCAACGCGTTGCTTCTACCGCTGGGAGACGTGCCGTTACCGATAATCAGCGCGTCGTCGGTTTGCTGGTTGTTAAGTGCCGAACTGGAGGCAACATTGTTTTTGCCGATTGCCGTTTGGTAATTATTTTCCGCGATGGTATGGAAGTTGGCGGCGTGAGAATACATGCCGCGCGCCTCGGCATGGTATCCTTCCGCGTGAGATGCAAAGTTGCTGGCTACACTGTAAATGCCCTCGGCGTGGGCGCCAGTGTCGCTTGCGGTGGTATTGTTGCCTTCAGCGTGGGATCCGCTGCCGGAAGCAACTGTATCCTGCCCTTCGGCATGGGAAATAAAGCCGCTGGCCGTGGCTCTGATCCCCTCAGCGTGGGTATAGTCCCCCTGGGCCACGGTTTCGCGCCCTTCAGCGTGGGAAACCGCTCCTATCGCTTGTGTTCGGTCGCCTTGAGCGTGAGATGCACGGCCTCTGGCTTCAACCCGCTCCCCCTCCGCGTGGCTGGCATACCCAGGCGCGAGCGTCTCAAGACCTTCGGCGTGGGAGATGTCACCCGATGCCTGTGCTCCCAAACCTTCTGCGTGAGATGCAAAACCACTCGCTTGCGTCTGGGCGCCTTCTGCATGCGTACTGCTGCCGCTCGCCACAGTTTCGCTGCCTTCCGCGTGGGAAAAGTGGCCCGACGCCACGGTGTTGGTACCCTCGGAATGAGCATCCGACCCTTCAGCCCTGGTTTCGTGCCCCTCCGCGTGGGAGGACTGCCCCGCGGCAACGCTAAAAACACCCTCGGCGTGGGCAAAGTCCCCCGACGCCACGGTATCTTGGCCCTGGGCAACAGACGCAATGCCGGACGCAACCGTTCTGATGCCCTGTGCAAAGGAAGCTTCGCCACTGGCAGTGGTGCCTGTGTTGATGGCCATGGCATCGACACCCAGGGTATTGCCCGGCGCTGTGTGAATCCCGCGCACCGAACCCGACGCCGGGCCATCCACTAAGTTCAACAGATGAGAGGGGCCTTCCGGGCCCTGGGGGCCTGCGGGGCCTTGAGGCCCCGGAACACCTTGCGGCCCTTGAGGCCCCGGAACACCTTGGGGGCCTTGAGGCCCTTGCCCCCCGCCTTGGGAGCCGGAGCAAAAGCAAGCACATGGATTATTGGAGGCGACATTCGGATTAAACTGAATAATTTTCATAGCAAAAAACTCCTTTTCATTGGGGTCAAGAAGGTGCTTTGCCCTTCTTTGACACGCTATGCGAAAGGAGTTCTATGAGCTACATTGGATTGCCATAATGGACTGTTATTGAAAGAAATGCACCACCAGCAATGTGACGGCAAAGAACGCCCCCATGGAGACGCACATCCAACGGAAGCTGAATTCCATCTCCCGTATCCGCTTAAAGAGCGGGCTTTTGCTAATGTAGTGCTTATATATCAAAAATCCGCCAACCCCACTCACGGCAAAGAGCGCGATTTTTTCTAAGTACCCAAGCACATCCACACTCATGGGCACACCAAACAAAAACTCCACTAACTGCACCCCAAATATGCCCCCGGCCAAACAAACAATACCCAAAGCGAGGGCGGCGGCCTGCTTAAATCCGTCGATCTTTACGATTTTTTGCCCCGGCTCGGGATGTCCAAATAGCATCCACGAGTACTTGATAAAGATAATGATGGTGCCTAAGTTAATGAATATCAGCAGGGTGCTCATCCAAAAAGTCACGCCGGACATAATAAAGTATTTTGAAATGCTGCCGTTGGTAAAGGGCGCGCCGGTGATTCCAAGCACCGCCATCATCGTGGCCACACCAAGCAATGGATATCGCCTAAACACCCCGCGTATTCTGTTGATATCCCGTGTTCCATACGCTCTGGTGATCATCCCCGCGCTTAAGAACAGCGCGGTTTTAAACAACGCGTGGTTGATGGTATGATACAGGCTGCCCGTATTGGCATATAGGTCGGCTACGCTCAGGCCAACGACTATCATGCCGATTTGCGAAACCGTGCTGTAAGCAAGTATCAGCCGCACATCGGACTGGGAGACGGCCAGCACAAATCCGGCAACCGCCGTAACGATGCCAATCACCAAAAAGAAGCCGGGAACGGTAACCGCTTCAAACACCCCTTGAACCCGAATAAAGAGGTACAAGCTGGCCTTGATATGCAGGCCCGACAGTACCGCCGACACCGCCGAGGGCGCGCCGGGGGTTCCATAGGCGTTGGGAAGCCAGCTAAACAGGGGCGCAAAGGCACACTTTAAACAAATGGCGGTCATCATCAGCGCAAAGGGCAATACCAGGGACGCCGGATCCAGTTGCTGGGCGGCTTGGGTTGCGGCGTTCATGTCCAGCACGCCGGTAAGCTTATACAAATAGCCAATACCAAACAAATAGAATTGCATGGCCACAACGTTGATCATCAAATACACCATGCCATCGTACATGGAGCGGTTGTCGCGATTGAGCATGATCAGCACCGCAACCACAACGGTGACGACTTCTATCAAAATAAACGCGTTAAACAGATCGCCGGTTAAAAAAATGCCGTTGAGCAGCCCTTGCCAAATAAACAGAAAGAACCAAAAGAGTTTGTTGCCCCTATCCCGAAAGCTGTACACCGACACCACCAAGAATATAAATGAAGTGAGCAGCAAAAAAACCGAGGAAAGGGTATCGGCCTTTAATATAATGCCAAGCACCCCGGCATACCCGCCGATTGTGGTGATCACATCCCCCTGTTTGCTCAGAAAAAACACATAAAAAGCGGCGCAGGTTAAGCCCAATTGGGTCACGATGGCCAAGGCCCTCGCGATCCTTTGGGAAGGCAGGATGTACAAGAATATAGCGATCATAATCGGAATCATTGCAAAAAAAGACAGCATCTACTTACTCCTTATCCTGTTCCTTAGCTTTTTGGCAATCTCCCAGTCGGTGGTTTTGCACTCCCGGTACAGCGAAATCAGCATCGTTAGGTTGATGGCGGTTACGGTAAGGCCAATGATGATGGCGGTGAGCATCAGCGCCTGGGGTAGCGGATCGGCCACGTTGCCGGCCATCTCCAGGCCGATAGGGGGCCTGATGCCATCCACAAAACCCAGGCTCAAAAAAAACACAACAACAGCAATTTCCATCAGCCCAATGCTCACAATGGATTTGATGATGTTTTTGCTGGTGATCAGCCCGTAAAAACCCAGAAAAAACACAGCGATCGCCGCGATTTCCGCAAGGAACGAATGCATCGGCTATCTCCTTTCAAACGCGATAAAGCGATAAAACACAATCAAAAATCCACTGGCAACCTTGATGCCCACAAGCCAGTTCATCAGGGTGAGGTACACGCTTTGGGGGATCGGCAAATATGTGCTGGTGCCCAGCAAAAATACGTACATAGAGATCACCAGGATGCCCACATACACCAGCTTCTCCAAGGTGATCACCCGGTGGATGCGCACATCGTATATGTCATAAATCATGTATCTGCACACAAAAAACGCGGCGATCATCACCCCGCCTTGGAACCCGCCGCCGGGAGAAATGTGCCCGTTCATAATCAGGTACACGCTAAACAGCAGCAGGATGGGGCAAATGATGCGCACCGTAACCCCGGCAATGTCAGAGTCCCGGATATCGCTAGGTTTTCCGTCGGTCACCGATCCGCCCTTGTGCCAAGAAAGATGCACCACCGCCACAATGCTCACCAGCAGCATCAGCGCCTCAAATAACGTATCGTACATCCGGTATCCCAAATAGATAGCGGTTACGGCGTTTTCGCCGCCCACGTCTTGAACAAACCGGGCCGTGTATTGATCCTTTAAATAGGTATTGTGCTCGCCCCCGGGCAAAAAACAAATAAACAAAACCGCCAGCAACACCGTAAAAGCGATAAAGGGCAGAGCCTTTCTTAAGCCCTTTTGAAAGCCCGCTTTGATGGGCAGGTGGTTGGGTTCTTCCACTAGGGTATAATACTTTTCAAAACAAACAATAAACACGATGGTAGAAAAGGCGCTGATCACGGCCTCCGCCATAGCCACATCCGGCGCGCCAAACAGCAAAAAGCACAACGAAGAGATCAACGAAAAGATGCCCAGATAAATAATCAGCCGGACACTCTTTTGTTCCTTGGTAACAAGAAACGCGCTCACCAGCCAGAAGAATAAAAAGATCTGTATCACACGTGCTCCTCATTATACGTAGTTTTTGCTTTATCGTCTTGCCCCTCCGTTTGATAACCGCTCAGATAGGCCGACCGTGCTATCATATGCGAAGCCAGCGGGTTCACAATCATCACAATACCCATCAGCAACAAAACCTTCATAGAGAAAAAGCTAAGGCCATGCTTGATGGCAATGCCAATGATAACGGTGATCACCCCCACCGTGTCGATCTTAGCGGTTACCAGTATCCTGGTGTAAAAATTTTTAAACTTCATAAGGCCGATCACACCAAACAGTATAAACACAGTGCCTATGATTACAAAAATATCGCCCACAACTTGCATTTACTTCCCTCCCGCTTTGATTCTTTGCAGCAAAAAAAGGGCGGTGAATATGATGCTAATAAACCCCAGCAGCACAAACACAATGGCGATGTCCAGCAGATACGCGATTTGATTATAAGAGGCAAAAAACACGATAATCAGGATCACTTTTGTAGAGATGACACTAAGCCCCAGCAAGCGATCCCAAATAGACGGCCCCTTTACCACCCGCACGATAAACACGGCCAAGAGCGCCAGCATCACCCAAATCATATGCATTCAAAAATCACTCATTTCTGCACTTTGATCAACATTCTTTCCAGCTTACCCTTAAGCAGCTCATCGGCATTGCCGATGTTTTGAGCGCCCACTTTTTTTCTTTGAAGCCACAGCACGGTGATGGTGTCATCCTGCAAGTCCAGGGATACCGATCCAGGCACAAAGGTGATAGAGTTCACAAGTATGGTGCGCAAAAACATATTTGTGATCTTGGTTTTTACTTCCACGATTTCCACATGGGCGTCGGTGAGCACAACGTGAATGGCCAGCAGCCCCCCCACAAACACCTGCCACAACAAAAAAAACAGATACGCAATCAATCGCAAGGGGCGGATGGGCGCTGATTTGGGCCACGGAAGAAAACGATGGCAAAAATAAACGCAGCCGGAACTGATCACAATACCGGTTGCGACTGTCAACAATGTAATTTCTTCACGCAATACAATCCACATCAATGAAAGTACGATGACCGTACACAGCTTGTTTTTACTCAATCGGCATGCTCCTTATCCTTCCTTGCCGATTAAAGGATACCATTTCCGTCGGCATTCTGTCAAGGCGCCGCAACAGAGCAAATATGATCGAATATGAAGTTCAATTAATAAAATTGTATTTAAGTTGTAATATTGGGAAACCTGTGATAGGATATATACGTACCAAGGAAAACCGTTACAGCAGTCACCATCACAACCATCACATTAAGTACAAGGTGCAGAAACCGTCCCTCCTTCGGTTTCGCACAATCATAAACACTAGCCCCCCGCCCTGAGCAAGCGGGGGGTTGTGTTATGTGCGGCGCAATATCGCAAATATTAAACCCCATTAATAAAATCGTATTTAAGTTGTAATATCCGAAAACCTGTGTTAAGATATACATGTACCAAGGAAAACCGTTACAGCAGTCACCATCACAACCATCACATTAAGTACAAGGTGCAGAAACCGTCCCTCCTTCGGTTTCGCACAATCATAAACACTAG
>WQXF01000053.1 GCA_009784985.1 Clostridia bacterium
TGGGATAGGGTGAACCGCTCGATCACCGAGGCATATCCTTCCGCCTCCTCAAAAAAGTGCAGGTCTTCCCGCTGTAGGTTTTCGATCAGGGCCAGCAGCGCGCTTTCTTTGGCGCTGGCGGACATCACGATGGCGTCAATGCGTTTCATGCCCAGCAGCTTGCAGGCGGCCATACGCCGCGCGCCGGATATCAGCTCGTAGCGGCCCGCTTCTAATGCGCGCACGGTAATGGGCTGCAGCAGCCCGCAATGCCGGATGGACTCGGCCAGTTCGCGGATGGCCTCCTGGTCAAACACTTGCCGGGGTTGGTTGGGGTTAGGGGCAATGGCCTCCATGGTAAGCCAGCGCACCTGCCTGCCCGGCCCTGGGCTTGGGATAGAAGTGCTCCGGGGATCGATCACATCCAAAGAGTACATCATGGAAATTCGCCTGCCTTTCGTGCTACGTATACAACATATTGTGGTTGATCGATGGTTGTATACCAGCATTCGCGTATGGCAGAAGCGAATCCTCCCCCTATCGTCCATGAGAAAACGTCACCTTATGTGAGAAAAATGCAGAAAAAACAAGGCGATGCGCGATTTGAAGCTGCTTACGACAAGATGCCCAAAGGTTTGCGTGCCGGAATCCCGGCTTTGCGCGGATACTGTCGTACGGTTTTGTTTTCTTTTTCGGCAGCGATGAGCAAATGATGCCAGTCGCGGCCCGGTACCGGGGCGGATACAGGCCCACATAACCGGCCGCCCAGCATTACGGCGGCGCGAGAGGCGCTTTCAAACTCTTCGAATACAGCCGGGCCCTTCCAGGCCAGGGCACGGCCCCCCACCCGTACCAGGGGCAGGGTAAGCTCAAGCAACGCCGGAAGCCCAGCCACGGCCCGCGCCACCGCCACATCGTAACACTCCCGATGATCGGCCTGGCGAGCGGCGTCTTCTGCACGGAGATGAAAAGCCCGGGCACACAAATCCAGCGCCTCGATGACCCGGCGCAAAAAATCCACCCGTTTGCGCTGGGCGTCCAGCAGGGTCGCCTGAATATCGGGCCGGGCAATGAGCAACGGAATGCCTGGAAAACCGGCCCCCGCCCCCACGTCCACGATTCGTGCGCCCTGGGGAATCCAGCCGGGCTGGCACAGCACGGTAAGCGAATCCAGGTAGTGCCGATCCACCGCCTCCTCCGGATCCAGCACGGCGGTGAGGTCCATGGCGGCGTTGGTTTGGTTCAGCAACGCGTCAAAGGCAACAAAACATTGCTTTTGAGCGGCATCCAGTTCGATGCCCATGGCTTCACAGCCGCTCCATAGGCGGGCGGCGGCCTGGGGGGTCAAAACAACTCCTCCAGCCAATACTTGATCCAGCTCATGGCTTCCCGCGTGTAGTTTTTGGGCCAATAGGCCGCATCGGTGGGGCTGCCCAACCCCCAAGCTTCGATGCCCAACCTACGCGACATATCGATGGCACGGCCCACATGATAGTCCGAGGTAACAACCAAGGCGCGGGTCAGCCCAAGCTCCTCCATCATGGCCTTGGCGTTGAGCAGGTTTTCCCGCGTGTTGTAGGATTCGGTTTCGGCCAGAATATCGTCCGCGGGTACGCCCTGGGCGATGAGCCATTCCCGCATCGCTATTCCTTCGGGCATGGGTTCGGTGGGGCCTTGGCCTCCGCAGGTGATGATCAGGCGGGGGTTGGCAAAGTATTCGTCCCGGGTTGTTACCAGCCGCCTTCGCAGCATCTCCGACAGGGTACCGTCGGGCTTCACTTGAGCGCCCAATACGATGATCACATCGGTGGGCTCCTTGGTTGGCAGGGTATTCGAACTATACACCACCCAGCCCACCAACCCCACATAACAGGCCACGCCCAGCAGCAGGAGCATAATCACCGCCCTAAACACCTTCTTTTTGTTGCTCTTTTTATGATTCATGATCAAAACCCTCATACCTCTCTATGCCGCTTGTACCTTCCCTAGCTATCTTTTGGGGCGGCAATGTGATATTTTTTACGCGAAACTCAAATTCCTTGGCGTCCACCAGCAGGCCACGCTGCATCATGTGCTGCTGAGCCATGCTAAAAAATTCCCCGTCGGCCACAATGATATGATCGCACACCCCGATGCCCACCACGGCCAGGGTTTCGATCACCATCTTGGTCACCTCGTAATCGGCGGGGGAAGGCATGGGTGTCCCTCCCGGATGGTTATGGGCCAGCACCACGGTGTGGGCGTTGTGGCGCAGGGCAGTCTCCATCACATCCCGGGCATACACGGCGGACTCGTCGATGGTACCCTGCTGCAACAGGGCTGGGTGGATCACCCGTGCCTGGGCATCCAGGCAAATCAGGTACACGGCCTCGTAGGCCAGCCCAAAAAACAGTGTGCGGCAATACCCTCCGGCATCGGCGGCATTTTGCAGCACCGGGCGCTCCCGCAGCTTGTCCCGCATGTAATAACCGGCCAATTGGGGCATCATGGCAAGCAGGGCGGCGGTGTTGGCCCCTACGCCGGGGCAGCGCATCAATTCCTCGGGGCTGGCCTCCAACACCCCCGATAAGGAACCAAAGGCGTTGAGCAACTGGTGGGCCAAGGGGTTTACGTCCCGCTGGGGGATGGCGAAACACAGCAGCAATTCCAAGGCCTGATGGGGCGCAAACCCCTGCAGGCCCTCCTGGAACATACGGGCTTTGAGCCGCTCCCGGTGCCCTTTGTGTATGCCGCCTCGTTCGCTCATGGTTGCCTCCCGTTTCTATTGATCCCAACGCATCAGTAGGGCGCGCCACCCTCGGCGCGCCGTGATTCGCCCAAAACCAATGTGCCTCTCACGCGATACACCGGCGCGCCCTACATTTGATTTGCGGTGATCAACTCCCGCAACAACTCCCGCAGCTCCTCATCGCCGATTTGCGCAGCACCTGAATGTATTCCCTGCGCACTTCCATCCACCACCGCCTCAAACAACGTGCGCTTGCGTTCGCTCAGCCGCACCACCTGCTCCTCCACGCTCCGCCGGGTGATCAGCCGGTACACCTGCACCGCCTTGGTTTGCCCAATGCGATGAGCCCGGTCTGTGGCCTGATCCTCCACCGCCGGGTTCCACCAGGGATCGTAATGCACCACCATGTCGGCCCCGGTCAAGTTCAGGCCAAACCCCCCGGCCCGCAGCGAGATCAAAAACACCTGCCCCTCCCCGCCGTTAAACCGGCGGACCAGCCCCAAACGCTCCTTGCTGGGCGTGTCGCCGTCTAAGTACAGGCATGTGATATCGGTTGCTTCCAAACGCCGCTGCAGCAGCCGCAGCATGCCGGTAAACTGCGAAAACACCAGCGCCCGACGCCCAGCCTCCAACGCGCTGGGCAGGGTATCCATCAGCAAATCCATTTTGCCGCTGGACGCCGAATAATCGGGCAGGCACAAAGCCGGGTGACAGCAAATCTGCCGCAGCTCGGTGAGCACGCTCAGCACCTCAAAACGCTCCCGTTGCAGGGAACCACGGGCCAACAGAGTGTCCATCCGCCGGTCGAGCCGCTGGAGAGCCGCCGTGTACACCCGGCGCTGCTCGGGGGTCATCTCGGCCAGCAGTTGGGCTTCGAACTTATCGGGCAGATCGGCCAGCACCTCTCGTTTCAAGCGGCGCAGCAGGAAGGGCGTGGTCGTCTTGCGCAAAGCGTCTGTGTTTTGCCCCGCGCCGTACCGATGCATAAATCGGGCCAGCCCACCCAAGTACCCGGGCAGCACAAAATCAAACAGCGACCACAGCTCCCCAGGATGGTTTTCCATGGGCGTGCCGGTAAGGGCAAACCGTGCCCCAGCGCGCAGTTGTTTGGCCGCCAATGCGCTCATGGAAGCGGGGTTTTTGATGTACTGGGCCTCGTCCAGCACGGCGACACTAAAACCAATCTCGGCCAGTATCCCGATGTCCCGGCGCATCAATGGGTAAGAGGTGATCACAACATCGGCCCGCTCCCGCGCCTCTTGGATCAAACGGACACGGGCAGCCTGCGGGCCTTCCAGCACCACCGAACGCAAATCAGGCGCATACTTCTCTAGCTCGGCCTGCCAGTTGTATACCAGCGACGAGGGAGCCACCACCAGCGCGGGTTCTTTTTTTTCACCATGCTGTTGCATCCATACTAGCAGGGCGATGATTTGGATCGTTTTGCCCAAGCCCATGTCGTCGGCCAAAATGCCGCCCATGCCCGCCCGATACAGGGCCAGCAGCCACCGGAACCCCCGGGCCTGATAATTGCGCAACACATCCGCCAAAGGGAGGGGGGAAGAAAACCCCTCGCCCCGGCCGTCCAGCGAGTCCGCCAGCCGCCGCACACCCTCTTCAACAGCTACGGGCAGACCGCTGGAGCCCATCAAACTCACCAGATAGGCGGCACGGTAACGTTCCAATCGGATGGCCCCCTGATCCAGCGTTTCCCCGCGCTCCTCCTGCAGAGCTTCGGCCAGCGCGGCCCACTCCTCCAGATCAGACAGGTCTAGCACTGCACCGTCCCGCAGCATAAAATAACGCCGCCGGGCCCGCAGCGCCTCCACGATGGCCAACACATCTTCGGGCGGCTCCCCGTCCAGCGTCAGCTCCAGCCGCAGCGCGCCCTCACACAGCCGCAGGGTACCGCCCAGCCTGGGCCTGCGGGGCTCTAAACGCCGGAACTCCGCCGAGCAATATACCGCGGCTATCTTTTGCAGGACCCCTACGCCCTGGGTACAAAAGCGTACCATGGCCTCGGGGTTGATAAGGCAGGCCCGGCCCAGCCGCACGTAAAAACCGGCCTCGGCCAGCACCTCCAGCACCCGCATCTCGGCCTCGGCATCCCGCAGCACCAACAGGCCACTTACGTCCTGTTGCTCATTGGGAGCCGCCTGCGCCGGGGCGAATGGATCGGCACGTAACTCGCCATACCCAAACACCACCCTGGCCACGATGCCCCGGCCCTCTCTTTCCAAGTACACCTCGGCGGCCAGAGGCCTGCGCACCACACGGTGAGCCAACCCCGCATCAAACTGCACCTCTCCGGCGCGGGCCAGCCTAGGCAACAGCTCGGACACCACCCGCAAGCCTTCATCGGCGGCAACACCAAAGTCGGCCCACCCATGCACGGCATACCCCAGCAGCAGGCCCAGCACCTCACGTTGGGCGGGTGGCGTGCGGAGGACGCCTTCCCCGCTGTACACAAACTCACAGTTGGTTGTGAGCGCAAAGGTTTCGGCGGGCAGCTCAGCGTTGATATGCAGCGCCCGCCCCGTGCCCCGCACCATAAAACGTATCGGCAGCGGACAACGCCACACCCGCTCCAACGTACGATTGTTATTGCCCAAGGACAGCTTAAAGGGCCTGGCCTGGAACAGCCGCAACACCCGGGCAGCCGTAGCCTGGGGTAAATCAAGCCATCTGCCCGCAGAATCCGGCGCAGCCTGTACCAACTCCCGCAGCACACCCAGCAGCTTTTCGTCCACCCGCTCAAAACGCATCCATTCAGGCTGCAATACAAAACTTTTGCCAAAGGGAATGGGCGCGCGGCACTCCAACTCCCGCAAAAAATGCCCCAAATCGCGTACGACATATAGCCGCTCGGCGCCCACGCGCAGCCCAATGTCCAGGGTTGTTTCACCCTCGCCGCGCCGGCAGCGCAACTGCACCTCCAAGCGCAACTTTTGCTCTAGTGGGATGCGAGGCTCCAACGCACGCAGCATCTGTGCCCCGGCCTCCCGCGCCCGGCGCTGACGCATCCCGGCCAGCAACCCGGCGTTGTTTGCGTACAACAACGCCGCCACCACATGGCGGCAGGGCTTTGCATTCGCGGCATAGGCCGGACAACCGCACCGCCCGTCCAGGGTTGCGTGGCCCGGCAATACCACCTGCCGCCGCTCCTGGGCGCTCACCCAAAAAGACAACAAACCGGCCGGGTTTTCTGCCTGGGTCACCGCACCCCGGCGGTACAGGGCCATGCCGGCATCGAATTCCTCTTCGCCTGCCCCAGCCCGCAGCCGTTCCATTTCAGCCTTTTCCGCCGTCACGCGCGCCCTCCGTGTAAAAAAGTTCTCATTCTAGTATAACTTCTTCACGGGGCAAAAATCTCCTGCCTTGGTTAAGAATTCACAAGATTGATGATGCGCAGCCTTTGTTGTTTGGCATATCCTACCGTGTAGGCTGTACCGCTTTTCCGATCAGTCAAATAGCAGATGCAAAACTGGCTGTAATCGACCAACTGCCGGTTTCGTTTCTGCATGCAGCCTTTATAATAGCCAACGGATGTATAGATAACTTCTGACGCTTGACTGAGGATTTGATGGTAATTTTGCACATTTTCTTTGCCCCATCCCCTTGTTTGTTCTTTGCAGGGCAGCAGTAGAATGAGCTGAATGTGCGGAAATACCTGTTTAAGTTTTAGGACGGAAAAAGCTGCCATTGTGTCAAAACCGAGTGCACCGCCCGCACAAAAATAGCGCACGCCTTGATCGATGAAATGGTTTAACACCCATTCGAGGCGTTTTTGGATCGCCGCATATTCGTTTACGGGAATGTTTCTGTGTCCGGTAAAGCAGGAAGTTAGGTTTTTCAGTTGCATAAATTTTCTCACAAAAAAGGATAATCCTACTTTATGCTACTTTAGGCGATATGTCAATCTCTAAAGCGACAAAGTAGTATTATACTTTTGAGGTGATTGCTGTGAAAGCATTAAAGCAAAAAGTAAGCATTACTTTAGATGTAGATATAATCAGTCAGATAAAATCCATTGCGGAGCAAGATGATCGATCATTTTCTCAGTTTATTAATTTGGTATTACGTGAATACCTTGAAAGGTACATTAATCCAACCACCTAATTCTTCAAATCGCTTTCCTCCCACATCTCACGGCGCACAGCTTTCACCAAGTCCACAACATCTTGTTCGGTTTTTAAGCCCAATCGTTCAGCCTCACCGGTAAAAGCATTTTGGGCGTTTTTGAGCGCAACCATGGCGGCGTTTTCCATGATAATACACACCTCTTTCTGTATTGCATTGTATTTTTTGCGTGAACCCTGTAGGGGCGGATTCCATATCCGCCCGAAACACGGTGTTAAGGACAGTCGAATTCAGGGCAGGCGAAAATGGATTTCGCCCCTACAGGGATACCCATCTTGGCCGCATTAACCCTTGATTCGCATCAATAATTCCCACCCAGAACCATACCATTCGGCGCCGCTTGATAAGACGCCACATGCTTCATGGCATTCTCTACAAACTCTGCATTCTGGCATGCACCAAGATAATGATGCATCGCCAGGTTAAAATCATCCGTATGCTTTGGAATTTCGGGCTGGTTCCAAAACGCCAGCGCCTTCATAAAAAGCAATTTTTCGAAGGACAACACCTTGTATTTCTCATGCTCCACAGCCCTCTGAGAAAAGAAAGCATAATCCAAACGGAAAATGCTTCTAAGCAATTCATAAGAACCGATGGATACGCCCAAGTCGCCCCATCGGTCCATTTTGTTTTGGGGATATCTTTTAGCCAGGGCCTGATAGTCCCGGTCTGTTACAATAAAGTCGATATCGGCCCCGGTTTTTCGCAACCCGTAGTACGCCATGGCCAGCCCGCCGATCACCAGGGGCTTTGTATCAAAAACAACATCCAATATAGTCAAGTCGATAGCGTGATCCAAAACGTTTGCATCGCCGGTGATCATATTCACGAATCCCCATAACTTACATAAATATCCTCAATGTCCGCGCTCTGATCCAAAAACGCATCCACCAAGTCGGGATCAAAGTGTTTGCCCCGAGCTTCCACCATGCTCTGCACAGCTTGATCATAGTGCAACGCGCGGCGGTAGGGGCGCAGGCTCATCAGCGCGTCCAGCACGTCGGCCACGGCCACGATGCGGGCGGGCAGCGGAATCTGCTCGCCCCGTTGACCATCGGGATAACCGGAACCATCCCACTTTTCGTGATGGGAGGCGGCGATCTGCCGGGCGATCTGCAGCAGGCCGTCGGGGTCTTCGTCTTCCACGCTCTGCAATGTCTGGGCGCCGTACACGGTGTGTTTTTTCATGATATCGTATTCCTCGGGGGTCAGGCGACCGGGTTTGAGCAAGATGGCGTCTGCGATAGACACCTTGCCGATGTCGTGCATCTGGCTGCCCAGTACAATACGTTCGGCTTCGGCATCCTTGATGGCGCGCTCGGGAAACAGCTTGTTGTAGCCCACGATCACCTTGCGCACCACGGCCTGCAGGCGCTGTATATGCTCGCCTTGGGCCTGGTCGCGATACTCGATCAGGTTGGAAAACATGGATACCAACAACCCGCGCTGGGCTGCCAGCCCGGCGGTGCGCTCACGGACCATTTGATCCAACTGCTCGCGCAGGTCAAACAGCTCCAGGTAGATTTCAACCTGCCGCAGCAGCGCCGAGGGCAAAAAGGGCTTGCGGATCACGTCTACCACGTTGGCGTTTTGCAGCAGGGACAACTGCTGGTGATTCTCGGCCACACCGGTGAGCAGCAGGATGGGCAGCTTGTTGTAATTGGGCTGGGCGTGGATGGCCTCGGCCACCTCCATGCCACCCATGTCCGGCATCTCCATGTCCAGCAGCACCAGATCAGCGGAATCCTGCTGCAAAAAATCTAGCGCATCGGCACCTGAGCGTACCGGCACGCACCGGTACTGGGCCTTCAGCAAGCCATGCACCAGCATCAGGATGATGTTGTCGTCGTCCACAACCAGTATGGTTTTGCGCTCGTTATGCATACGGTACCTCGCTGTTTGATGCTGCGGCTCTTTGGGCCGCTTCCATCTTGGCCATCTCGGCGGCAAATTCGGCGGCATACTCGGGCGGAATCTCGTCGTCGCTGAGTACGGTTCCCTTTAAGCTATCTTTTAGCGCATCGTCGTCCAGCACCGGGCGGGGCACGATCACCTCACGTTTATCCCGGGCGGCCTCAATCATCTCTTCGCCCATGGCGGCAACACCGCGCCTCTTGGCAAAACTGGCCGCCCCTGTGGATTCGGTTGCCGCCTCGGATATGGGCGGGGGCTCACCCACCGCGCCGGGCACATCGGCCAGCATACGGTCCACCAGTTCCCGCGCCTGCACGTAATCGAATGTTTGCAGGTAGGTGTGCAATTGGTTGTACAGCTCACGCCCGGCCCGGCCATGGGCCCGGAGCACAGTAAACTGCTCCTGGGCCTCGGTGTACTGGTATTGGGCCAGCAGATCACGAAGCTCCTCCAGCAGCCGCTGCTCCTCGGGTTTTACCAGGGCAGATACATCGCATTCGCTAAGCGCATGGTAGAGGGCGGCTTGGAAGCGCTCCAGGGCGGCGGATATAGAGCGGATATTCTCGCGCACAAAGGCCAAATCGTTGGTTTGCAGCGAGTGGCAAAATAGCTTGGCGCAGGCGCTCAGGGGTTCCTCGCCGATGCGGGCCAGTAACACCCGCAACTGCTCAAAGGTGGAAAGCAACGCCTTGTGACGGGAGGCGCGATACACGCAGCCCGCGATCTGCTCGGACAGGGGCAGCAGCTGGGCCAGGGCGTCTTGCAACTCCAGCAGGTAAGCGTCCATCACATCGATTCGTTCCTCGGCCAGCAACCCCTCGGTGCGGGAGAGGGACAGGGGAGCCAGGGCGTCGCCGATCCGGTGCAGGCGCGCGTGCAAATAACCGTTTTGTGTGTTGGCGCGCTGGGTTTCCAGGCACTTTTCCCCCGGCAGATAGGTCATGAGCAACTGGCTGAGTTTGGGCAGCTCGATGGGTTTGGCCAGCATGTCTTGGGCGCCGGCCTTCAGAAACAGCTTGCGGGACTCGGGCATCACGTTGGCCGAAAGCATCAGCACCACCTGGGAATCGTAGGGTTCGCCCAGGGCGCGGATGGCGCGCACGGTATCCACCCCGTCCATGCCCGGCATGATGTGATCCACAAATACGATGTCGTATGCCGTCTGCCGAAGTTTGTTGATGCCCTGCTCGCCGCTGGTGGTGGTATCCACCTGGATGCCGTAGAGTTTGAGCAGGTTGGTGGCCACCATCAGGTTGACCTCGTTGTCGTCAATCAGCAGCACCCGCACGCCCCTGGTTTGGAACAGGCACTCCCGCACCTGCTGGATGGGAGCCGGGGTTTTTTCGGCCAGGGTATCGTTGAGTACGGCACTAAGTGTCATGATGTGCAATGGATGGAAGATCACACGGTCGCTCATGCGGATGTAAGCGGTGAGGGTGGTAGCGGGATCCACCAGCAGCGCCCGCTGGCAGCCCGGCGGTGTGGGCTGGCGGATCCAGGCGTAGGCGGATTCGGCGGATAGATCCAGCAGCATGTGGGTGTATCCTTCGGTTTCTGTGGGCACGCCCCGCTCGGCTTTGACTTTTAAGCGGGCCGCCATCTCGATGGCATTTTCGTAAAAGGCGGGTTGGTCGCTGCAAATCAGCAGCCGCTTTTCCCGTGCGGCGGGCACAACGGCGATGGGCGTATCGCTCACCACCTGCTGGGCGATGGTAAATGAGAATGTAGAGCCCACACCCACCTGACTGCGCACACGAAGTTCGCTGTGCATCAAATCCACCAGCCTGCGGCTGATGGCCAGACCCAAGCCGGTTCCCTGGCGGTTGTGGGCCCGGGTTACTTCCAGCTGCTCAAAAGCGCCAAACAGGCGGGATATCTGGGCGGGCGGGATACCCGGCCCGGTATCCGATACCTCAAAGTGCAGCATCAGCTGATTGTCTTTGTACACCCGCTGGGCCGTAAGGGTCACCGATCCCGCTTCCGTAAATTTTACGGCGTTGCCCAGCAGATTCAGGAGCACCTGGCGAATGCGCGCGCCGTCGCCGATCATCGTCTTGGGGATATCCGGATCGACCTGGGTAAAGAACAGCAGGCCCCGCTCACGGGCCCGCAGGCTGATCACCGACACCACATCGTGGAACACGGTGGGGAAATCATAGCGCTCCTCGTACAGCTCTAGTTTTCCGGCCTCGATTTTACTGATGTCCAGTATATCGTTGATCAGGCCCAGCAGATTTTGCGAAGCCAGCTTGATGTTTTCGGCCTGCATGTATTCGGTGGGGCCCAACTGCTCACTGAGCAACAGCATATCCGCCATGCCGGAGATGGCGTGCATGGGCGTGCGGATCTCGTGGCTCATGCTGGCCAAAAAGTCGTTTTTTACTTTATCGGCCGCGCCCAAATCTTCTTGGGTCTCTTGCAATGCCTCGGCCATGCGGCGCGCGCTGGAAAGGGCCCCCTCGGCATCCACCTGAATTTGGCGCAGGCTCACCGAAAACAACCATCCGCTGAGCACCGTGGCCACATACAGCACCGAGATGCGCAGCCCGGTCTCGGTTTCCAACAGTAAAAACTCGGCAATGCCACCCGCCACCGCCAATACGATAAACAACCACAGCCGCCAGCGGTAGGCGGTACGCTCATCGGTGAGGGCAGCTACCATAGGCGCCAGCACCGACAGAGAAACCGCGGTCATGCCCATAGGAGCGCCGCCAAAAGCCCATTGCAGCCCGTGGGGATAAGCAAGCAGCAGCATCGCCAGGGCTAAGCCGCCTTTTTTGACCCGCGCGCCAAGCAATACCAACAGCCCGGCCACCACCACCAGGGTAAGCCCGGGCACATAATCCGACTGCCATACAAAAGGAGCAGCGCAAATCAACGCCTGTACGGCGCTACCAATAAACACCAGCCGCAGCCAGCGCGCACGAATCGATGCGGGCTCCGGAGTCCGCATCGGCTCGGCAAGCTGAATAAGCTCGGTAGCAGGCGAATCCACGGCGCTTAGCGCTCCTCTCAAAAAATGCATTTTCAAAGCGTATTATAGCATATATCTTCGCATCATGAAAGCCTTTATCCTGCAATATATGTCTCTTTTTACAACTAGTTGCACCGCCATTGCACCGAATCATAAGCCCTCGCCAAAAAACGCGCTGTTGACGAGGCGAAAAATGATTTGTATAATGTTACTATACAAAAGGAGGAGTCAGCCTATGTTGACCAGTATTTGGTTGGCGGCCGCCGGTGTTTGCCTGATGCTCTGGTACCTAGTGTGGAGAGGGCCGTTGCGCCGCGCATTGGGCATGGATCCAAACCGCGTGTCCCTGGGTGATCGCTCCGGGCGCTGGCTGCCCAGCTGGTTGTTGCTAGCGGGGCAGGTAGCGGTGCTGGTGGGCATGGCGCCCCTGTACAGTGCCTCGCTGCTGCTGCGTTTTGGTTTGCTGCCCGCCCTTTTATGGACGGTGCTGGGCTCCATGCTGCTGGCCTCCCTGCCCTACCTGGCCATGCAGTGGGCCACCCTGCGCTCCGAAGGCAAGAGCGTGGGCGCGCTGATGTTTGCGCATCTGGGCGGGCGGGGCAAACAGTTTTTATTGGTGATGGGCTGGCTGATGTCAGTGTTGATGCTGGCCATGATGGTGCAAATCATAACGTATTATTGGGACAGTGAACCCCAGGCCGTGCGCCCCGTGGATTACACGATGGATCCCATAGCCCTGCAGCAAGCCCAGGAAACCGCCGAACCGGGCGCCCAGGTGGACATCACGCCCTTTATTAATATCGTGGAATATGAACAAGCCTTAGAAAATGTAACCCAAGAAGCCGGCTGGCGTTCCACCGCCATGACCGCCTCGCTGGGGCTGGTGTTGGTATCCGCCCTGTACGGGATACTGTTGTATCGTTTTAAGCGCCAGGCTTGGTTTGTGACGCTGCTGGCCCTGGCAGGCCTTGCTTACGCCCTTTGGCAGAGCACAAGCTACCCATTGGAACTGGGGCCAGCCCTGGTATCTTACGGATTGTTTGGGTTTGCGCTGCTCTCGTCGCTGCTGCCCGGGCACTGGCTGCGCGCCCCACGGGACATGCTGGTGGGGGTACTTACCTTGTGCCTAGCCGCAGGCTGCGTGCTTGGCGCGCTATTTACGCAAAACAAGGTAACACAACCCGTGTTCGTAAGCTGGAACGCCGAGGGCATCGGCATGCTGTTCCCTTTCTTGCTGATGACCACCATCGCCGGTGGGTCCAATGCGATCTACATGCTGTCCATCCCCCATCGTTTGTCACGCTTTGAGCTGCGCGAGGAATCGGGGTATTCGGTGGTATTTGGCGGCACACTCACCGCCGCCTTTGTGGGCGTGGTAACGGTGATCGCCGTTGGGCAGTACGGACAGCTCCCCCTGGCCGCACTGCGTGGTGTGGTGGATGCGCCCCGGCTGGTGCTGGGCGCGGTGGCTACCATGCTTACCGCCACCGGCCTGCCGCTCCAGTGGGCTTGGCTGGCAGTGACATTGGTATTTGTGGGTTGCGCATTGAGCGCGCTGGAGACGGCGGTGCGCCTGGGCGGCACCTTGCTCCATGGCATCTACTTCCACCAGAGCGGGCCGCCCCGGGCGTTTTCCATGGATCGCCTGCTGGCCGCTTTTACCACGGTGGTAGCGGCAATGCTGGTATCCAACGGAGATTTTTGGATGCTTTGGCCGCTGTTTGGCGCGGCGTCCATGGGCGTGTGCGCCGTGGCGCTGCTGCCGGTGGTGCTTTGGCTGCGCGCCAGCGGGCGCGGGATATGGAAGCTGCTTTGCGCCCTCTGCAGCTTGCTGGCGGTGCTTTCGCTGGGCTGCATGGCGGCCTCGCTGCTGGCGCAGATATTCCCTTCCAACAACAACATACTCACCAGCGCCTCGCTGATCCTCCACGGCGTAGTGATCACCCTGATGCTGGCCACCATGATCCACGCCCTCACCGGCATCGGCAAACCGCCCCGCGAGTTGCCGCCCTCAATGGGAAAATAGCGGACATCTTGCCCTCTCACAATTTGAAGCATGCAAATGTTTCGCAATGTGTAGCATTTGCACGCGCAATGGGGTATACTGCGTATGGAGGTGTTTTGAATGGCAAAAACGGCGAGCTTGAACATCCGCATTGACCCCGAAACAAAAGCGGGCGCGGAAATGCTATTTGGTTCGTTTGGCATTACGGTAACAGATGCTATCAATATGTTTCTGCGACAGTCGTTAATGTTAGGTGGGCTCCCATTTGAATTGAAGCGGCCAAAGTACAACGCGGAAACCCTCGCGGCCATAGAAGAAGCACGGGGTATTGCGGCAGGTAAAATCAAGACCAAATCTTATGATAGTGTTGCGGCGTTAATGGAGGATTTGCATTGTGATACGGAAGATTAACAAGACCTCCCGCTTCAAAAAAGAGTATCGCAAGGCCATAAAACGCGGATGCGACCCGGCGCCGTTTGAATTTGTGTTGAATGAGCTTGTACAGGGACGCAAGCTGCCAGAAAAACATCGCGACCACGCCCTAACCGGGGATTGGGTAGGCTTTCGCGAGTGCCATATACAGCCGGATTGGCTACTGATATACCTGATTGATAAAGACGCCTTGATCCTTACGTTAACCCGAACGGGAACACATTCGGATCTATCCTTTTGACATGTTTATCATTGCACACGCAACCCTACAAGATAAACCGTACTGGTATTCCCTCGATCGCCACATGCCCAAAAGCGAATACGAACCCAAGGTGCGCGATAAGCGCTGTTACATCCTGCGTGAAAATGAGCAGCCCATCGGCATCCTACGCTACAATCTGTTTTGGGATGTGATCCCTTTCCTTACCCTGATTTTCTTGGAAGATGCATATCATAGAAAGGGCCTTGGCTCCAAAGCCATGGCCCACTGGGAAAACGAAATGGGCGCCCTAGGCCACAAAATGGTGATGACCTCCACCCAGGCCGATGAAAAAGCCCAGTTTTTCTATCGCAAACTGGGCTACAAAGACATGGGCTGCTTGGTGATGAATGACCCCCCGTATGAACAGCCTTTGGAAGTGTTTTTGAGCAAAGGGCTTTGATGTCACACGTATTTCCATTTAAGCGAAAATGCGCTTATCCATGTGCTGCCATCGGGAAAACTAGCAATATCCTTAATGTCCTCATTACAGAAATACACAACTTCATCTTTGATAATGATCGTAGCAGAAAATATATCTGAACCGTAATTGTCTTGTGCTGGACGCAAGTTCAAGGCAGTAACGCCCTCAAAAACCAGCTGAATCGGTTTGCTCCAGCAACTGTCGAATGTGATAGATACTTTTCTGATGGAATCACAAGCTCCCACAGAACCTCCTTCATGTATATCCGTACCGCTTATGTAGCCCAAAGATACAATCACGGAATCATGAAACCCTTGGTAAGTTTTCATGAGGTGCTCTATACCTGCTTGCGTATCAACCGAAATCCATTCTTGAGGCTCGGAATTTTTTACAGGGGGCAGATCGAATTGATTTGCCGGTATAGTGTCACCTTTTATCAAGGCAGCCAAAGCCTCTTTGTTTGCCCAAATGAAATCGTAGCCAACGAAATAATCAAGCGGTTCAATTCGGACCCTCCTTGATTTTACAGCCCTTTTCAGAGCCTCTTTGAGGTTGGTCAACTCCTCAGCTTTGTATTGAACCCACTCATTGGGGTATTCGGGCAATATGATGTTAACGTTTACCGGATAATGAGGGCCTTTTTTTGTTTTATCCAAATAATCGTACATTTTAAAGCGACCACCATCAGTTGTCGGCAGCAGCGCAAGGTATTTTGTAAACCACCCATGATTAATTATCGCATAAACGTTAGATTTGAAGTACGTGCGGGATGCTTTATCATACACGCGCACTTTCATATGCAACTCACCTCATTTCTGCTATTTGACAATCTCAAACAAAAACAAAGCGCTTTAGAGCAGTGCATCCAAATCCACGCGGAAGGTGATTTCTACCTCTTCCGTTTCCACATCGGAAAGGTCTGTCACCACAAACTCACCATCCGGCGTATTCCAGCCATACCTGTTCACAACAAGATAGCCTTTTTCCCGCCATACATCGGCGTCCATCTCATCTAGTCCGGCAATGGTCACACCGTGTGCCCGCATGGCTTCCAGCATCGCTTGGCGGTCGTTCTCTGTTACTTCATCGTCAACAACCACCATGGGCTTCGTTGGCCGCTTTACCACAAAGGACGCGGTGACTTCCACTTCGCCCTGCCATGCATATTCGTTGACCTGCGCAATGAAAGAAGCCCACGACAGGTTGTAGATTTTTTCATCGCCCATAAACAACGCAAACACGTGGGGATACCAATGCGCCGCCGGATGACCCGTAGTGGCAACCCTCTCGCCATCGACCATCACCTTGGTATACAGCACCAAAGCGGGCGTTTCGGGGCGCAAGTTCTCTGCTCTATAATCCAAGTGAAAAGTTACGCCATCATAATAAAGGGTTTCCAATGTCAGCGCCATGCCCAGGGCCTCTGCCGTTTGGTCAATGATATAATCATTCTCATCCGTAAGTACCTCCGCGTAAGCAAGGCATGCCTCGCATAACAAGCAAACAAGTAACAGCATGGCCACGATTTTTCTCATGGATAATGCCTCCTTCGCAAAATTGCGTTCAGCCATTTTTCGTCGCTTCGGCCAGGGCGCGCATCTTGTGTTACCAAAGTGTATACGATTTCAAATCCAGATGCGTCCTCTGCGATCTGGATCAAATCCTGCTCGGTAAGATCGGTAAACATCCGGCCATCTCGTTCCCCGGAAAAATTGCCATGCTTAAATGAGGCAAAGAGAATGCCATTTGGTTTTAACGCATCGCTGATTTTTCGCAATATGTCTGGCAGCGCATGTGAAGGAACATGCAACAGAGAAGCATTCGCCCAAACGGCATCGAATGCCCCGATGTAGTCCAAATCCTGAAACAGAAGTTGCCTAACCGGCTGCCCAATGTATTTGCTTGCGATTTTACAAAGTTCGCAGGAACCGTCAACAGCTTCCACGGTATATCCATGCTCAATAAAGTACTTGCTGTCCCGGCCCGAACCGCAGCCAAGATCAAGAATGGATGCTCCTGGCTTCAACAATGCCAAAAAAGGCGCGTATAGGGCAGATAGATCGGTATCAATCGTTCGCGCGATAAAATCGGCGGCGTTTTGGTCGTAGTAATCAAGGGTTGAGTCAAACAATCATGATCACTCTCCTTCAGGCGCAACGATGCTTTCTTCTTCTGTTTCTGCTTCTTCTCCGGCTTCTTCTTCCTCCTCGGTTGCGGTGCGGGACACGCCCACCACCTTGCCGCCCTCGGCCACACGCATCAGGCGTACGCCCTGGGTGCTGCGGCTCAGGCAAGAGATGTCCGCGGCGTGCATACGGATGATCACGCCGTCGTCGGTAATGAGCATTAAATCCTCGTCGCCATAA
>WQXF01000054.1 GCA_009784985.1 Clostridia bacterium
CCGTCGTTGTTGTACACGGCCAAGATGCGGTCCTGAATCTCTGGCTTGCAGGCGGCGCTGGCGTACACGGCCAGGTTTCCGCCTTTTGAATGCCCGCCCACATACAGCCGCCGATTTCGAAACTGAGCGGCCACGGCCTCCAGGTAAGCCAGCGCCTCTTCTTGGGCCGGAATTGAGGGCATAAAACTCATGTAAAAATCCTCTTTCCAGCCCACCAGGGAATGATCGGTGCCCCGAAAAGAAACGTAAGCCAGCTCCTGGCCGATCAGCAGGGTGACGGCGGCAAACTGGGTTCCTCGCTCATAGTCCAGCCGGTCTACAAAGCAGGTGAGTTGCAGGGGGCCAAAACGGCGGGTGGCTGCCGTTTTTTCCAATACCTGAACCGAGGACAGCATTGGGTTAAAGATGTCGAGCAGGCTGCCCTTGCTTCCTTGCTCGCTATGTTCAAAAAACCGGTGGGCGGCATCGGCAAGGGAAATGGAGCCTTGGCCCCCCAGGTTGGGCACGATACCCTGATAATCCACATACGAAAGCCAGGCCAGGATCAGATTATCTACCTGGTTTAGCGGCGCTTGGGCAAAGTCCAAATCGCCGCGCCAAATGAGGTAATCAAACAGATTTTCCATATTCTACAGTTCGATGTTTTTGCCTATAAACCCTTCTTGCTTTTGGCATGGGGCAGGAGTTTCAAGGCCCGATGAAGAAAAAAGATAAAGATATGGAGGAGAATCGATGCGCAGGCTGTTGGCAGGGTTATTCATCATTTTCATCATTTGTGCGCTGTGGGCGGGTAACTTCGGGGTGGCCTATGGGATCACCGAAGAAGACCGCACCTTTTTTATTGATAATCTGCTGGATATAGCCGACCATGAGATAGGCTACCAACGGGAGGCCCACGGCTACACCAAATACGCGGATTGGAGCGGCGGCAATAAATACGGCGAATGGTGCTCTGATTTTATGTCTTGGTGCGTGGCCCAAACAGACCTGCGTTTGGGCACCAACTATTTGCACTATCTATATCCCATGCAAACAGCCTGCGCTGTCGGCGTGCGCTGGTTTACCGAGCGGGGGCGGTATGTCACGGCTACCGGCGAGCTTAAGGGATTTGGCGCCCAGTGGTATTGGGAAGACGGGGTGTCGTTGTCCCAGCGCCCCTACATCCCCCAGCGCGGCGATTTAATTTACTTTGAGTGGTTCAGGTACAACCGGATCGACCATGTGGGCATCGTAGAATATGTGCAGATGGAACCCAGCGGCAGATACATCGTACATACCATCGAGGGCAATGGCAGGCTCAATGGCCAAAAGGTAAACGATGTAAGGCGCTTTTCGTACCCCCTGGACCACCCCACCATCCGGGCTTATGGTGTGATCCGGGACGATGTGGGCACCGATCTGACCCCCGGCAGCGTCGGCCCCCAGGTAGAGAGGCTGCAACGTTTGCTGGTGGAAGGCGGGTTTGCCGACTTTGAGCCAGACGGTGTGTACGGCGCACGCACCAGGCGAGCGGTAAGCGCACTGCAAGCCGTATATGGATTGGAAGAAACCGGCGTGGCCGGCCGGGCGGTGCAGCTTGTGCTGGGCCTGCCCCCGCAATAAAAAACAAAGGAGGAGTCCACATGTTTGATCGCTCCATCCCCATGCGAGGTTTCCACACCACCATCATCACCCACGAAGCCATCGACGCCATGATCCGCCTGATCGAGGAGGGCCTTGCCCCGCTGGGGTACAACACCCTGGTGTTTGAAATGCGCTACGCCTTCCGCTGTTTTCCGGAATACGCTACGGGCACCATCACCTTTGAGGATGCCCGGCGGGTGGCCGATGCCTGTGAGGCCCACGGCATCCGCCTGGTCCCCCTGTTGCCTTGCTTAAGCCACCAATCCAACCACGCTGGCCCCAGGGGTTTGCCCTACCCCTTGTTTCAAGTCCATCCCGAACTGCTGGAGCGGCAGGGCGTACCCTATGATACCGATTGGCCCGATTTTGCGCTGCACAGTTGGTGCGCCACCAACGACAAGGTGTACGACTACATCCTGCCCATGATCGACGATATGATCGACGCCTGCCGTGCCCAAGCCTTTCATATTGGCATGGACGAGCTGTTTGACGTGGCCATGTGCCCCGAGTGCCGTAAATTCAAGCCCGACGAACTGTTTTCGCGGGCTGTGAAAAAACTCCGCGATCACCTGGCGGCCAAGGGCATCGATACCATGATGTGGGGCGACCGCTTGTTAGACGCGCAAAAGATGGGCTATTCCATGTGGGAGGGCGACCGTTTTGACATCCATCCCGCCCTGCATCGTGCCGACGAAGTGACCCGGGACATCATCATTTGCGATTGGCATTACGATTGGCATAGCGCCGGTTACCCCTCGGTAGAAACGCTGATGCGGGAGGGGTTCTTTACGGTGCCCTCGGTGTTCCGCAACAAAGAAAACGCGCAGCACTTCTGGCTGCACGCGCTGGAGGCCCACTACCTGGGCAATCACTTTGGCTGGCCGGGCAAGCTGGGCGGATACCTGTGCACCAACTGGAAGGGCCTGGATGCCGAGCAGGTGGACAACATGCTGGCCGCCATTGCCGGGAAACCCGCCCCTGGGGGCGAGGCGGTTGGGTATGGTGTGGGCGAGGTGATTGCGATGATGGCGGGGAAGGGGAAGGTTTTGAAGTAATTCCTATTTGTTATCCACGGACGCGCTGTCTGCATACGCGGCGCGTCTTTTCTTGCCAAAATTAATCTCGAAACTCTAACAGTTTTATGGGTGAGATGTTCAGTGCATCCGCGAGCTTGAACAGAATCTCCATCGAGACATTTGAAATCATGTTGGGCGCTTCGATCACACTCATGTATTGTCGGCTTATGCCTGCTTTCTCGGCAAGTTGCCATTGCGTCATTCCTGCCTTCTTTCGGTACACGGTGACGTTAAATCCAAATTCAAGGTGCTTATCGTAATGCTCAAATGAAACGCCAGTGTTTTTTTCCGTGCGTTTGCTCACTTTTACTCACCTCAATGTAAGTGTAGCAACGCAAGGAAATGTTTATACCATTTTTGGATAGCATTGACTTATTATAATGAGTAAATTATAATGTAAAGAGAGCAATAGAAAAAGATAAATAGCCAAAGAAGGACGTGACATGATGGATTATCATGCGTTGGGGCAGCAAATGAGAGACCATAGAAAACACCTTGGGCGTACCCAAGCATGGGTCGCCTCTATGGCTGAACTATCCGTCTCATTCTATGGGCACCTGGAGCGTGGTACAAGAAAGGCCAGCATCGAGACCTTGCTTGCTCTCGCGCGCGTGCTGGAGACGACACCCGATACGCTGCTCGGCGTTGGCAATGAGTACGATCAGATCATGCCTGCAACCGTAACGGCATGCGTTGATTCCATGCGCTCACAGTTGGATCAGATCGAAGCATATTACGACACAAAAAGCAGCCGCAAAAAAACAGCCCGTGCGTACACGGGCGAGGTAATCGGTGGATGATGGAGAAGGGAGGATTTTGAGGTAATTGCTAGTTTTCCGCAGATATCATTTTGCGGATGCTGGCAAATGTGTCCTCAATCGGCGCGATCCGGCCAATATGCGTAGGAGTTCCAATTCATCTTTCATTATATTACCCTATCCTAGCAAACCGCTCTGTGGCTTTTAACGTATTCTCCCGCGTATTAAAGGCCGTAAGGCGGAAGTAACCCTCGCCGCTGGGGCCAAAACCCGCACCCGGCGTGCCCACAATGCGGGCTTCATTGAGCAGCAGGTCAAAAAAGGCCCAGGAATCCATTCCCTGCGGCGCTTTGAGCCAGATATAGGGTGCGTCCACCCCGCCGTACACGGTGAGGCCCTGGGCGCGCAGCCCCTCGCCGATGACACGGGCATTTTGCATGTAATAGGCCACCGTGGTTTCGGTTTGCTTTTGGCCCTCCGGGGTATAAATCGCCGTCGCCCCCCGCTGCACCGGGTAGGATACGCCGTTAAACTTCGTGCTCTGCCGCCGCTTCCACAGGGCGTTAAGCTCCAAGCGCTCCCCCTGCGCTCCGGCCACGGTTATCTTGTGGGGCACCACGGTATAGGCGCAGCGTGTGCCGGTGAATCCGGCGGTTTTTGAAAAAGAGCAGAACTCCACCGCTACTTCGTCGGCGCCCTCCACCTCGTAGATGCTGCGGGGGATGCCCGGTTGGGTGATGTAGGCGCGGTAAGCGGCGTCGTACAATATTACGGCGTCGTTTTCTTTGGCGTAATCCACCCACACCTTCAGCTGCTCGTAAGTCAGCGTGGTGCCGGTGGGGTTATTGGGATAACACAAGTATATGATATCCACCGGCACTGCCGGCAGCGAGGGCACAAAGCCGTTTTCTTCATGGCAGGGCAGGTAGATCAGTTGGTCCCACATGCCCGAGTCGTTCAGCCGCCCGGCCCGCCCGGCCATGGCGTTGGTGTCGACATATACCGGATACACCGGATCAGTGATGGCCACCACGCAGTCGTCGCTAAACAGCTCCTGGAAGTTGCCCACATCGCATTTGCTGCCATCGCTTATAAAAACTTCGTCATAAGCCAGGTCGATGCCCCGTGTTCCATAGTCAAACTCCCGGATGGCGTTTACCAAAAAATCATAGCCGTAGTCCGGCCCGTATCCACGGAAGGTAGCGGCGCGGGCCATCTCGTCCACGGCGGCATGCATGGCCTCCACCACCGCAGGGGCCAGGGGCTGGGTGACATCGCCGATGCCCAGGCGGATCAGCTCCTTGGCCGCATCTGGGTTTGCTTCGGTGAATTCCTTTACCCGCCGGGCGATTTCGGCAAACAGATAACTACCCTGTAACAATGAGTAATTCGGATTAGCTTTTGCCATATGTACCTCCAAGCCATTCTCCATCAAACACAAACGCCGCCGGGCCGGTTAAAAACACCCGGTCGGTATAGGGGTTCCACTCAATGTCCAAATCGCCGCCAAGCAAATGTACGGTTGCCCGCCGGTCGGTAAGGCTGGACAGGGACGAGGCCACCAGCGCGGCGCAGGCCCCGGTGCCGCAGGCCTGGGTTTCGCCGCTGCCTCGCTCCCACACCCGCATGCGCAGCGCGTCCCGGCCTACCACCTGCACAAATTCCGTGTTGATCCGTTGGGGGAACAGGGGATGCCGCTCAAAGGCCGGGCCCACGGTTTCCAAATCCAGCGTGGACGGATCGTGATCCACAAACACCACGGCGTGGGGGTTGCCCATGGACACGCAGGTCATGCGCCAGGAGCGGCCAGCAGCCTCGATGGGGGCTTGCACCACCCGCTCACCGGGCAGGGATACGCCGATCTCGTTGGGATGCAGCCGGGGTTCACCCATGTCCACGCGCACACTGTTTACGCTCCCGCCCCGCACCGACAGCCACACCGTACGTACGCCGGCCTTGGTTTCCAGCGTAAGCTCTTCTTTTTGTGTGAGCCCACGCTCGTACACATACTTGCCGATGCAGCGCGACGCATTGCCGCACATCTCCGCCTCCGAGCCGTCGGCATTAAAGATGCGCATGGAGAAATCCGCCACATCTGAGGATGCGATCAGCACCAGCCCGTCGGCGCCGATGCCCACATGGGGGCGGCTGATGGCCACTGCCAGGGCGGAGGGATCCGGCCCGAGCTGTTGTGATAATTGGGGTTCGCGGACGCAATCCACATACACGTAATCGTTGCCGGTGCCATGCATCTTGGTAAAGCGCATATGCTCCTCCTTTTTTGACACGGGTGCAATGAATACCAATCTTCCCATCCCAATTTCGGCGTGGTTTGTGCATTTCCTGCTTTTCTTTCATTTTATGCCCGCACGAGAGGGGCTATATCCGGTTTTAGGGCATAAAAAAAGAGCCGCTCACAGCGGCCCACAAGCACACCCATAGCAAAAGAATTCAGTAAGGCCTTACCCCATAAAACGGATGGCGACCAGCATCAAACACATAACCAAAGAAACAAACCCACGAACAGTTTCAAACGACTTCTTCATAACCGGAACCCTCCCTTTCATTAAGGTACATGCCTGCCTAGCCGATAAAGCGCAACGAAAGCAGCAGTGCAAACAGGGCCAGGGCAAGGAATCTGCGGGCGGCGGTGGACGCGATGACCGAGGTTTTTTTCATGCCTATATTCATTCGATGGATACCTTCTCTTTCATTACATAAATTGCTTTTAGAATTGCTTTTGCTTTAGCCCATAAAGCGGATGACGACCAGCATCAGGCTCAGGCCCAGGGAAACCAACCCACGGATAGCGGCGGAATTCTTCATGATCGGGCGCCTCCTTTCTTTTTTGTCTACGAACCGTTTGGTTACAGGCTGTTTTTTCAACTGAACGCATTATACCATGGATTTTCCCTAAAAACCGTTTATTAATCATATTTGATAAATGTAGACCTCACAAGGCTTTTTTATTAATCTGGACTTCATATTCGCTTTTGCACGGGCTTGCGGCAGTAACGCACCGGTTACCTTTTCAAAAGGTGTTGCCCGGCCGCATGTTATTACAATCTCCGATTTTTTTCTCTTTTTTATTGAGCCGAAATCTGCTATACTAGTGAGCGTAGCTAGATACCCTCACATATGGGGGAAAAGGAGGAAACACAATGAAGAAGGTACTATCCCTGGTGTTGGCGCTGGCGATGCTGTTTACGGGTTCCCTGGCGCTGGCGGGAGAACTGGCCCTGGTAACCGACATTGGAACCATCGACGACAAGTCCTTTAACCAAGGCTCCTGGGAGGGCTTGGCCTGGTACGCCGAAGAGAATGACATTTCCCATGAATACTACAGGCCCATGGACGCCAGCGCTGATGCGTATCTGGATAGCATCCAGCTGGCAGTGGAAAGCGGCGCAAAGCTCGTGGTAACGCCGGGCTTCCTGTTTGAGGGCGCGATCTTTATGGCCCAGGAAATGTATCCTGAGACCATGTTTGTGCTGGTAGACGGCGTTCCCAATGACGGCGAAACCCGGCTTGTTGGGGACAACACGGTGTCCGTCCTGTACGCGGAAGAGCAATCCGGCTTCCTGGCCGGCTATGCGGCCGTAAAAGAAGGCTACACCAGCTTGGGCTTCATTGGTGGCATTGCGGTGCCCGCGGTGGTACGTTTTGGCGTAGGCTTTGTGGAGGGCGCGGACTATGCCGCCCAAGAAATGGGCCTGGAGCCTGGCGCCGTAACGGTGAACTTCAGCTACAGTGGCGTGTTCTGGCCCACACCCGAAGTGCAGGCCATGGCTGCGTCCTGGTACAACGATGGCGTTGAGGCAATCTTTGTGGCCGCCGGTGGCGCCACCAGCTCCGTAACCGCAGCCGCCGAGGCGGCCGAAGACAAGTGGGTCATCGGCGTGGACTCGGATCAGAGCGAAATGTCCCCCACGATCCTCACCTCCGCCCTCAAGACCCTGCAGACCTCCGTGTACATGGCGATTGCCGCGATGTACGACGGCGAGTTCCCCGGCGGTGAAATTTGGGTTATGGGCGCGGACAACGATGGCGTGGGCCTGCCCATGGAAACCTCCCGCTTCGCCACCTTCAACCAGGCTGACTACGACGCCGTGTATGCCAAGCTGGTATCGGGCGAGATCGAGGTAGTCACCGATGACGATCTGGAAGATGGCAGCACACCCGATTTCCCCTGCGAAGTCGTTATTTACACCGTGTTCCAGTAACAGCATAACGTGCATTGGCCGGGCGGTATCCGCCCGGCTCCTTTCTTATTTTATGGCTGTGAGCGGCGGGACGCCGAGGGCGGCGTCCCCTACAGAATTACGGCCATGCCCGTTCGTTCCTATTGTAGGGGACGCCGCCCTCGGCGTCCCGTCCCATGTCGATTCAGATTAAACAAGGAGTGTCTACATGGACAACGTGTCGGAAAAGACAGCAAAAAACACGCCCGAAATTGCCCCCCCCGAATACGTCATCGAAATGCTGCACATCACCAAGGATTTTCCGGGCATCCGGGCCAATGACGATGTGTCGCTTCAGCTCAAAAAAGGTGAAATCCACGCGCTGCTGGGCGAAAACGGCGCAGGCAAGTCTACGCTTATGGGCGTACTCTTTGGCCTGTACTCCGCCGAAAAGGGCGAAATACGCAAAAATGGCAAAGCGGTGCGCATCCACAACCCCAACGATGCCAATACGCTGGGCATCGGCATGGTGCATCAGCACTTTAAGTTGGTGCACAACTTTACCGTGCTGGAAAACATCGTTTTAGGCGTAGAAACCACAAAAGGCGGCGTGCTGCGCATGGACGAAGCCCGTGCGGAAGTTACGGCCCTTTCCCAACAGTACGGGTTGATGGTGGATCCCGACGCCCGCATCGAGGACATCACCGTGGGCATGCAGCAGCGCGTTGAGATCCTCAAGATGCTATATCGCCATAATGAAATTTTGATCTTCGACGAACCCACGGCTGTCCTAACCCCCCAGGAGATCGACGAATTGATGAAGATCATGAAAAACTTAACGTCCGAAGGCAAATCCATTTTGTTTATTACCCACAAGCTCAACGAGATCAAGCAGGTGGCTGATCGCTGCACGGTGCTTAGAAAAGGCCGCTGCGTGGGCAGCGTGGAGGTAGCCGGCGCCACCCGGGAGCAAATGAGCGAGATGATGGTGGGCCGCAAAGTGGAGTTTGAGATACAAAAAGCGCCCATGAAGCCTGGCGGCAAGGCGGCGCTGGTGGTTCAAAACCTTACGGTGCGCAGCAAACACCACGGCAAGCCCAGGGTAAACAACGTTTCTTTTGCCGTGCGCCAGGGAGAGATACTGTGCATCGCAGGCATCGACGGCAACGGCCAAAGCGAGCTGGTATACGCTTTGGCCGGATTATTGGCTCCCGAGAGCGGGCGCATCTTTTTGGGCGATGAAGAGATCACGCGGGACAGCGTCCGCCAACGCAACGACGCGGGCCTCTCCCACATCCCCGAAGACCGGCACAAACACGGGCTGGTGCTGGACTACAGCTTGGCCGAAAATCTTATTCTTAAGAATTACCACAAGCGTGGGTTTCAGCAAAACGGTTTTTTGCGGTTCGATAAGGTGGCGGATTACGCGGGCCGCCTGATCAAGGACTTTGACATCCGCAGCGGCCAGGGGATGCGCACACCGGCCCGCAGCATGTCCGGCGGCAACCAGCAAAAGGCCATCGTGGCCCGTGAGATATGCGAGGATCCCAAGGTGCTCATTGCCGTGCAGCCCACCCGCGGGCTGGACGTGGGCGCAATCGAGTACATTCACCGGCGGATCATTGCCGCACGGGACGAAGGGAAAGCCGTGCTGCTGGTGTCATTGGAGCTGGAAGAGGTGCTGAGCATCTCCGACCGTATCCTGGTGATTTACGAGGGTGAGATCGTGGCCGATTTGGATGGGGCAGGGGCCACCGCCCAGGAGTTGGGCTTGTACATGGCCGGTTCCAGAAAGGGGGAGGCCGTATGAGCAAAGGCACTGGATTCTTTAAGGCTCTGGGACGTGTGTCTTTGGGTGTGTTGCCGTCGCTGATCGCCATCGCCATCGGCCTGGCCTTTGGGTTTGTGATCTTATTGATTTCAGATTCGTCACGGGCCGTAGACGGCTTGAAGATGATCGCCTCCGGGGGGTTTACCGGCGGCATGAAGGGTACGGGCAATGTGCTCTATTTCGCCACGCCGTTGATCATGACCGGCCTGTCGGTGGGTTTTGCGTTTAAAACCGGGCTATTTAACATCGGCGCGTCGGGCCAGCTGTTGATGGGCGCGTTTGCGGGCATCTACGTGGCCCACAATGCCACCTGGATACCCCAGCCTATGCTGTGGGTGGTGTGCCTGCTGACAGCCATGTGCGCGGGCGCCCTCTGGGGTATGATTCCCGGGCTGTTTAAGGGGTTGCTCAACGTGCACGAGGTGATCGCCTGCATCATGTGCAATTACATTGGCCTGTATGGCGTGAACTACATGATCCGCAACAGCAATATATACGATAGGCTCAAAAACCAAACCGTCAACATCCCCCACGCCGCCATCCCCAGGTGGGGGCTGGACGAGATTTTTCACAACGAAATGGCCAGTGGTTTTAAGGATGCCTCCAGCGTAAACGGCGGCATACTGATCGCTATCCTGCTGGCGGTGGTGATGTATTTTGTGCTCAACAGAACCACCTTTGGCTACGAACTCAAAGCCTGCGGCCACAACCGGGACGCCAGCCGTTATGCCGGGATCAACGAAAAACGCAGCATTATATTTTCTATGATGATCGCCGGGGCCTTGGCCGGCGCGGCGGGCGGGCTGATTTTCTTGGCCCCGTCCAACGGCCCCAGCATCCGGGTGGAAGAGATTCTTGCCCCACAGGGTTTCAGCGGCATATCCGTGGCGCTGTTGGGCTTATCGAACCCCATCGGCATCATATTCTCGGGTCTGTTTGTGGCCTACATCAGCCAGGGCGGCTTTTTCTTGCAAAGGCTCAACTACATGCCGGAGATCATCGACATCATCATTGCGGCCATCATCTACTTCAGCGCCTTTGCGCTGCTGGTACAAAACCTGATCGCCACCGCAGGGCGAAAGCGTAGTGCCCGGCGGGAGCGCGAAGACGATGCGGATGATGCTGCTGTCCCAGAAGAGGAGGCTAGCACATGAGCGATTTGTTTGATACCATCGTATTCCTGGTGCAGCAAATGTGGTTCTTTTCCATCCCGCTGCTGATCGTGGCCCTGGGCGGCATGTTCTCCGAGCGCAGCGGCGTGGTAAACATCGCCCTGGAAGGCATCATGGTGGTGGGCGCGTTTTGCTCCATCCTGTTTATCAACTTGATGCAAGACAGCATGAGCGGCCAGGGCCTGCTGCTGCTGGCCATGCTGGTGGCCATGGGCAGCGGCGTGCTGTTTTCGCTGCTGCACGCGTATGCCTCTATCAATCTGCGCAGCAACCAAACCATCAGCGGTACGGCCCTAAATATGTTCGCACCCGCATTTGCCATCTATACGGCACGGGTAATCCAAACCAACAGCGTGCAGCAGGTGGAGTTTACCAACACATTCCGTATCCCCAGCGTACCGCTGCTTGGCGACATCCCCATACTGGGGCCCCTGTTTTTTCAAAGAACATATATCACCACCTTCATTGGCATCGCTATACTGATCATAGCCACCTTTGTGCTGTATAAAACCCGGTTTGGCCTGCGCCTGCGGGCCTGCGGCGAACATCCCCAAGCGGCGGACTCCATGGGTGTCAACGTGTTTAAGATACGTTATGCCGGGGTATTGCTTTCGGGCGCATTGGCCGGATTGGGCGGGCTGGTGTTTGTGGTGCCTACTTCCACCAACTTTAACGCCACGGTGGCGGGGTACGGATTCCTGGCGCTGGCGGTGCTTATCTTTGGCCAGTGGAAACCCCTGCGCATCCTGGTGGCCGCCCTGTTCTTTGGTTTGATGAAGACGGTTGCTTCGGCCTACTCGGGCATATCTTTTTTGCAAGGGCTGCCCATCCCCAGCGATATTTACAAAATGATCCCCTACCTGGCCACGTTGATTGTGCTGGCCTTTACCAGCAAGCGCTCCCAAGCGCCCAGGGCCAGCGGCGTGCCGTATGATAGAGGCGGGAGATAATGACATTTCCCATATAATGACGCATTCCTTTTATACCGTTTGGAGGTGGAGGTTTGACTGTGTTAGGATGGCTGCTCGTTGCGTTTGCCGTGATTGCATTCGTTGCGATGCTGTTGCATAGGTTTGCGGGTTTGAGCAAGGTGTTCTGTTGTGCGCTATTCCTCGCACTGTGTGCGTGTGCCGTGACCGTGGGTGCAGTAGCGCGGTGGATGCCGCAAGCATATAGGCCTGTGATGCGTATGGAGGCACTGTGGGAAGAAAATCACCCCCCCCCCCCGGGGGACATATGGCTCCGGAACGCGTTTAGCACGATGGGGAATCGCTCCACGTCTACCTTTCCTAGGGTGATAGCTAGTGCTGGTGCTTGGGCCCTTGCCGAGGATGGGCTACGTTGGCAGGCGGAATCCGGAATGGGAACCCAAACCGATGTGATCGAAGTCTCACTGCCAGCAGCTGAGGGGTACTCCCTGTTTTTCTTTGGCAACCGGCAAACCGGCAAGGTGTTGCTTTCCTACCCCGATACGGGCGAAAGCGAGGTTATCGATACCTGGCGGGACAGTAGCGAATGGGAAAGGATATTTGTGGACATTGGCTTGAACGGAACCGATACCCTCGGGCGGATGCGACGGGACATGGCGATTGCTTTTGTAGGGTGCGCTGCGGCTTCGGCCGCGCTGTTTGCCCTGCTGTATCCTTTGTTGCGTCGGCATCGCCGCATTTTGGGAGGCGTGTGGCGAACCTGGGGGGAGAAACAAAGGATTCATCTAGATTTACCAGACGCCGCATGTCAAAAGATTTGGAAAAGGATTCCCTCCTATACGAAAACTACTTTTTTTTCGGCGATAGCCTCTGGGTTACTCACCCACACCTTTATGTTCACAAACAAACTTCCCGGCTGGGATGAATTTTGGCAATTGTTTCACACAATGCACTATCCACAGAGCGGACGATGGTTGCAATGGCTACCAGCCGCATTTAGCACGTCCTGGAGCATGCCGTGGGTTAACGGCCTTCTGGGGATTCTCTATCTTTCATTCTCCGCTTGTTTAATTGGAGCTCTTCTGAAGATAAAAACGCCGCTGTACTGCGTTTTACTGGCAGGAATTATCCAGGTTTTTCCTTTGAATGCTTCGACATTTGCTTTTATGCAGTGTGCGGATGCTTATTTCTTTGCCTTGCTGTTGAGTTGTCTTGCCGCCTATTTAACTGTGCGATACCGCTTCGGGTTCTGCGCAGGCATCGGTTTACTTGCTTGTTCGTTAGGGATTTATCAGTCTTACTTTCCTATTGCGGCAGGCTTGTTTGTTGCGGTGCTAATCCTTGATGTACTCTCAGGGGAGGACCAAAAACGAATCCTGTTGCATGGAGGGCTACATGCGGCAACGCTGGCGGCGGGGATGGTCCTTTATTTGCTCGTGGCAAGAATACCATGATGAATATTCAAATTTACCGCCGTGTAGATGGAATGGGTACAATCCCCCTTTCGGATCTCCCGCGCCTTATCGAACGAGCGTATAGATTCTCTGTTGTATATTTTTGGAACAACTATGGTTCCGATAAATTCGATGCAATGAAGTACTTTTTTCTGCTTGTTGCGCTGTTATCCGGAGGTTTGATTATTTGGCTGATTATGCGCAACAAAACCCTTCTTCATATTAAAAAACTTTCACTTCTTTCCGGGTTGATTGTTCTTTTTCCGCTAGCCATTAACCTTATTCATGTTATGGTAGGCACGAGCACTCGGGTGGATTATCTGGTGATCTATGGCATAATTCTCGCGCCCATATTTTGCCTATCAGTGCTACAATTAGCAGGAGAAGAAGTCAGGAAAGAAAAAAGTCCGCGCAGTTGGGCCATTCCAGTAATTAGCTGGGCGGTTGTCATAGCGCTTCTATTTTGTGTTTATGGATACTGGTTGCGCTCCAATCAGGCATACCTCAAACTGCACTTGGCCTACGAGCAAGGATATGCTTACTCCAATACGCTTTTGACCCGGATACAAAGCGTCGAAGGTTTTACGCATGAGGAAAAAATCGTTTTTGTTGGCAGCCCAAAAGTGGAGCCTTCTGCGCCGGAGCTGCGGGATTTGGGAGGAATGAGAGGGATTATTAACAGCATTCCTGGAGATGATTCGCGAAACGGGATGCTTACCGCCATGTTGCGTAATTACTTAGGCAATACACAAGCAATCGTCAGCCCTTCCAAGGAGGAATTAGCAGAAATGGGTCTTCAAGAAGTTGCCGGTAAAATGCCTTTCTATCCAGCATGCGGTTCGATTGTTCGGGTGAGGGACTGGATTGTGGTGAGATTCTCAGAGCAGTAACCCTATGACCGAGGAGGACGTTAGCATCAAAAACTATGGCGTTGTGATCCCCCGGGTGCTGCTGCCCGCACCGGATGTCGATTTAACCAAGTGGGCAGTGGTGGCTTGCGACCAATTTACCGCCGAGCCCGATTACTGGCAGCAGGTAGAGGAGATCGTAGGCGACGCGCCTTCGGCCTATCGTTTGATCCTGCCCGAGGCATTTTTGGCCGAAGGCAAACGCCGCGCACCGGTGATCCACCATACGATGGGCGATTATATGGCGCGGGGCGTATTGCGGGAGGCTGTACATGGCTTTGTGCTGGTGGAGCGGACCATGGCCGCTGGTCAGCGGTTGGGCCTGGTTTTGGCCGTGGATTTGGAGCAATACGATTTTTCACCCGGTGCGCGCAGTTTGATCCGCCCCACCGAGGGTACCATCATAGACCGCCTGCCGCCCCGTGTGCGCATTCGCCAGGGCGCAACGATTGAATCGCCTCATGTGATGCTGTTGGTGGATGATCCTGATTGCCAACTGATCGAGCCGCTGTATGGCACGCGGGATTCTCTCCGCCCCCTATACGACTTTGAGCTGATGATGGGTGGCGGGCGGCTTCGGGGCTGGGCGGTGGAGGAGCCGGAGCACATGGTCGGGATTAACAACGCGCTGGAGGCGCTTGATGCCCACTCCGATGGCCTGCTGTTTGCCATGGGCGACGGCAATCACTCCCTGGCCACTGCCCGGCAGTGCTGGCTAGATCTGCGCGAAGGGTTAACGCCGGAGCAGCGCCAGGAACATCCCGCACGATTTGCCCTTGCCGAGGTTGTCAACCTGCACGATAAGAGCCTGAACTTTGAGCCCATCCACCGGGTGCTGTTTCACGTGTCGCCCCAAGAGGTGGGGGATGCGTGGGCGGCGCACATTCACGCGCCACCTACCACAGGCAACCAATGCTGGCAGGTGCCGGGGACGCCGGGCAAACTGGCCGTGGCGGTTGTGCAGGATTTTTTGGATGGCTTTGTGGCTGGGCATCCGGATGCTGAAATCGATTATATACACGGCGAAGAGGCCGTGCGAACCCTTTGCCGTGTGCCAAATACCGTCGGGTTCTTGCTGCCCGCCATGGACAAGGCCACGTTGTTCCCGGCGGTGCGTGCCGGTGGCGTGCTGCCGCGCAAAACGTTCTCCATGGGGGAGGCGTGGGAGAAGCGGTATTATGTGGAGTGTAGAGCGATAGGCTAAACCGACTTATCTGTACATAGGCGGTTTTTTTGCTTGTCAATACATATTGTAATGCGTATAATTGGGGCAGGAGTGAAGACAATGTTGAAAGTATATCCGGTCATCCTGTCGCCAGCCGACGTGGGATATGTTGTGAGTGTGCCCGACCTAGACATTGATACCCAAGGAAAAGATTTGGCAGAGGCAATTTCCATGGCCCGCGACGCGATTGGACTGTGGGGCATCTGCGAACAGGATGATGGCCGTGAGGTTCCAGAGCCATCGATGGCCGAACCCGAGCATGAGGAAAATGAGTTTGTTTCCTGGGTAGACATCGATTTTGATAAATATCGCCTAATGAGCGACAGAAGCACGGTGCGCATGAACATCACCCTCCCGAAATATTTAAAAGCCCTTGGAGAAGAAGCGGGCATCAATTTTTCGCAGGAGCTACAAGAGCGATTGAAGGAACGTTTGCAGTATTCGCCATCATAACGATTATGCACAAACAATCATGGCAAAGGGGTTATTTAAGTGACCGACATGCTCAATCTGGCCCAAGCCGCAAAAAAAGCCGCCATCCATTTGGCGGCCACACCCCATGAAGTGCGCAACACGGCACTGTTGGCAATCGCCGACGCCCTGCGCGCCCGCCAGGATGAAATATTCGCAGCTAACGCCGCCGATATGGAGCAGGCCCAGGCCGATGCGCTCGATGCGCCGCTCCTTAAGCGCCTGCGTTTTGACGCCGCTAAACTTGGCGAGGTACTGGAGGGCATTGCCGCCCTGACTGGGTTGCCCGATCCCATAGGCGAAACCCAGCGCGCCACCGAACTTTCACCCGGCCTGAATCTGTACCGTGTGGCTTGCCCCATTGGGGTGATCGGCGTGATATTTGAATCCCGGCCCGATGCGCTGGTGCAAATCGCCTCCCTGTGCCTCAAGAGCGGCAACGCCGTGCTGCTCAAGGGCGGGCGCGAGGCAGCCCGTACAAATCGCGCGCTGTTTGCCGCTCTCACGGAGGGGCTTGATGCTGTCGGCATCCCCCAAGGCTGGGCCGGTCTGCTGGAAAGCCGAGAGGAAGTAGCCCAGATGCTGCGCCTGGATGGGTGTATCGACCTGATCATCCCCCGCGGCAGCAACGACTTTGTGCGCTACATCATGGACAACAGCCGCATCCCGGTGCTGGGCCATGCCGATGGGCTGTGCGCCGTGTATATCGACCGCGCCGCCGACATCGATATGGCCGTAAGTGTGGCTGTGGACAGCAAAGCCCAGTATGTGGCCGTGTGCAACGCCGCCGAGACCCTGCTGGTGCACAGGGAGATCGCGCCATTGGCATTGCCCACCATGGCCCGGGCGATGACAGAAGCCGGGGTGCGGCTCAAAGGCTGTGCCCGCACCCAAGCGCTGATCGACTGCGAGGCGGCCACGAACGCCGACTACGACACCGAGTACCTCGATTATGTGATGGCGGTGCGCATCGTGGATTCGCTCGATGAGGCGGTGGCGCACATCAATGCCTACGGCTCCGGCCACACCGATTGTATCGTGACCTGCGATGCCGAGGCCGCCCGCACATTCTTGACCCTGGTGGACAGCGCGGGCGTGTACCATAATTGCTCCACCCGCTTTGCAGACGGTTTCCGTTATGGGTTGGGCGCCGAGGTGGGCGTGGCAACCGGCAAGATACACGCCCGCGGCCCCATGGGGCTGGAGGGTTTGTGTACCTACAAGTACAAATTGCTTGGCGAAGGCCATGTTGTGGCGGAGTTTGCGGATGGCAAGCGGCGGTTTACGCACCTCGCCTTAGAAAATAGCAAATAAAAGTAGTACGCCATACCAACTAATACATTACGTTTTTTGCCGATGCCGCAGGGAACGGAATCCCTCCACCGCTGCGGCGGTCCCCCTCCCTTTAACAAGGGAGGTAGGGCTTACACAAGCAAACTGGCCGTTTTTACCTTGCCCCCCTTGTTTAAGGGGGCCGGAGCGCCGTCGCGCCAGTGGCGCGATGAGACGGCGCGGAAGGCCAATGAGCCACAGAGCGCCACAGCGCGACAATGGCGAATTGAGGAGAGGGCCACCGCAGTGGCGGGGGGA
>WQXF01000055.1 GCA_009784985.1 Clostridia bacterium
CGTTGCCCAGCAGCACCACTGCCAGCGCCACGGCTATCAGCGCACGGAAACCCTTTGTATGATAAAACCTTACCTTCTTCATCTTGCCACAATCCCTTCGTTTTGCAATCGGCGCTAAGTCGTTTTTAGCAATGACAGCATAACACTGATTGCAAGGGAATTCTATGTTTTTTTGCACTTTTTTACTTATTAAAATGCGATTAATATTTTTTTAACAATATGCCCTCTCTCGTGTTATACTGTTGCCAGCGCAAAAGGGAGGTTCACAAATGAATCAACGGAGGAACCGAGGAAAATGGAGCGTAATCTGCGCATTGCTGGCGGTTGTGGCAATGGCATTGTATATTGCCCCAAACTCCTTTGAAGGGGAAAATCAACGGGGGGATCTGATCAAAAAGCCTGCTATTGAAGATATGGAGGAGCTGATCGACGAAACCGGATGGTGGCGGTATGTGCTTGTGGATGGCAGCGCCACGATTCTTGGATGCGTGATGGAACCGCGGGGTGAATTAACCATACCGGGCGAGTTGGACGGATACGCGGTGACGGGCATCGGCCATTGGGCGTTCTTTGGTTGCAGTGAATTAACTAGCGTAACGATTCCAGATAGCGTAATAAGCATCGGCCACGAGGCGTTTGCTTGGTGTTGGGGATTAATCGACGTCAACATACCCAACGGCGTAACCAGCATCGGCATCCTTGCGTTCCGGGAGTGCAAGAGCTTAACCAGCATCACCATCCCCGCCAGCGTAACAGATATGGAGCACAATCCATTCGCCTACAACGCAATGACGTCCATTCACGTATCCCCCGGCAATCCGGTGTATGCAGATATCGACGGCGTGCTTTTTGACAAGCAACAAAAAGCGCTGATTTCCTACCCCGGCGGCAGAGAAGGCCCCTACATCATTCCGGAAGGGGTGTTGCACATCTACCATTCAGCATTTACCGATGCTGCTGGTTTAACCGGCGTCACCATCCCGGATGGTGTGATCAGCATTGGCAACCATGCATTTGAAGGGAGTGGCTTAACCAGCGTCACCATCCCGGCCAGTGTCACCAGCATCGGGAGCAATCCATTCATGCTATGCCCATTGTCCCACATCGGCGTATCGCCCGACAATCCGATATTTCAGCAGCTTGACGGCGTTCTTTTGGATAAACAGCAAAGGAGGTTGGTTGCCTACCCTATGGCTAGGGAAGGCACGTATACAATTCCCGAAGGAGTGCAGCACATTGGCGACATCGCGTTTGCATATTGCCACAACTTAACCGGCGTAACCATTCCGGCCAGCGTAACAAGCATTGGCTTGGGGGCATTTATGTCTTGCACCGGCTTAACCAGCATCACAATCCCAAACAGCGTCACCAGTATCGACGACCATGCGTTTAATTATTGCACCGGCTTAACCAGCGTAACCATCTCAAACAGCTTACCCAGTATCGGTTACAAGGCGTTCAATAGGTGTTACGAATTAATCAGCGTAACCATCCCAAACAGCGTAACTAGCATCGGTGAGGAAGCATTCTATTTGTGTAGCAATTTAACCAGTGTCACCATCCCCGCCAGCGTAACAAGCATCGGCGACTTTGCGTTTCATACCACAATCGCAGAGGACGAATATGTACCGCTTGACAACGTTTTCTTCCGTATTGAAAAAAGCAGCTTTGCCGAACAATACGCCAAGGACAATGGGATACCTTTTGTTTATGCTGAGTGAATCCTTGTGCTGATCCGTGAGAAGAACACATGATTTCACCTTCATTTCACTTTTTTCACCGTTATTTCACTTTCAAAAAAGTGAAATAATCCTCATCCCAGATGTTTTTCTCAGGATCGGCAACTTTTCTGTTCCATTTGATCACCCCTTCTGGTAAACTACTCGCAGACACAACCGAATAAGGAGTGACGCCCCATGCACAACTGGCGCACGGTATGCCTAAACGGAGAAAGCTGGAAGCTGTATTACGGCGCAAATGCCGATGTGGCGGGCCAGGCCGATGATTGGGCCACAATCGCCGCCCTAAAAAAAGCAGGGCTACACAGCGCAACCGCCCAGGTGCCGGGCAATTTTGAACTTTCGCTCTACCGCGCGGGGCTCATCGCCGATCCTTATTTAGGCAAAAATATTTTATCCATGCAGGATTTTGAAAACCGGCATGTATGGTATACCCTTACATTCGATTACCCCCACAAGGCGGACGAAAACACCTTTTTGCACTTTGGGGGCATCGATACTTTTGCAGACATCTACCTGAACGGTGCGCTCGTGGCTTCCACGGCCAATATGCTCATCCCCCACGAAGTGCCGGGCCAGGGGCTCAAGCAGGGCCAAAACGAGCTGGTGGTCCATATCAAACCTACAGCCATTTGGGCACGGGCGTTTTCCCTGCCCACCGGGGTCACGGCCCAGCCTTTTAACTATGATTCTCTTTATGTGCGCAAGGCCGGGCACATGTTTGGCTGGGATATCTATCCGCGCCTGGTTTCGGGCGGCCTGTGGCGGGAGGTATCCGTGGTACAGAAACCGGCCCAGCACATCAACGACATCTTTTTGTATGCCGCCAAGATCGGCCAAGATGGCGATCCCGCCGATATGACGCTGTTTTTTGACGTGGCGGTTACCGGCGACAGCATGAAACCCTATCGCCTGGAGATCGATGGGGCGTGCGGGGATAGCGTGTTCCGTCATGAGCACGCGTTATGGCATACCCAAGGCAAGGCCCATTTTGCCATTGAGCACACCAAGCTTTGGTGGCCCAAAAACGCGGGCGGACAGCATCTGTACGATGTGACCGTAAGGCTGTTTGAGAACGATACGCTGCTGGATACCTACACGCTGCGCACCGGCGTGCGTACCGTAGCATTGGAGCGCACCTCCACCACCGATCAGCGGGGCAAGGGTGAGTTTGTGTTTTGGGTCAACGGCCGAAAGATATTTATCAACGGCACCAATTGGGTGGGGGCCGATGCCTTTCATGGCAACGATTTGGCCAGGCTGCCCCAGCTCCTGGCTTTGCTGGACGATATAGGCTGCAACATGGTGCGCTGCTGGGGCGGCACGGTGTACGAGCACGATTCTTTCTTTGATTTTTGCGATGAGAAGGGCATCTTGGTATGGCAGGATTTTGCCATGGCCTGCGCCATTTATCCGCAGGACGAGACCTTCAAGGCATTGTTAACCCCAGAGATCATCGCCGTGGTGAAGCGCCTGCGCAATCATCCGGCCTTGGCCCTTTGGGCGGGCGACAATGAGTGCGATTGCGCCTACGCCTATTGGAGCGGCCTGGAGCGCAATCCCAACAAAAACGTGATCACCCGTCAATGGATCCCCGAGCTGCTGGAGATGCACGACTATACCCGGCCCTACCTGCCCAGCTCCCCCTACATGGACGAGGCCGCATACAAAGAGGGCCATGCCTACATCAGCGAGGATCATTTGTGGGGCCCGCGGGACTATTATAAAAGCGCGTACTACAAGCACTCCATCGCCCATTTTGCCAGTGAATTGGGCTATCATGGCTGCCCTGCCCCCGAATCCCTACAAAAATTCCTTACACCCGAGGGCCTTTGGCCCTGGCAGGATAACGACGAGTGGAAAACCCGCGCCACCTCCCCCTCCCTAGCACCGGATTCGCCCTACATCTATCGCATTGAACTGATTACCAAGCAGGTGCGGGAGCTGTTCGGGGTGATCCCACACAATCTCCACGATTTTTCCATGGCCAGCCAGGCATCCCAGGCCGAGGCGGTGAAGTATTATATCGAGCTGTTCCGCTCCGCCAAGTGGCGGCGCACGGGCCTGCTTTGGTGGAACCTGGCGGATGGCTGGCCCCAGTTCTCCGATGCGGTGGTGGATTACTACGGCGTCAAAAAGCTGGCGTACTCGTTTATCAAGCGCGCCCAGGCCCCTGTATGCCTGATGTTTGGGGATGCCGAAAATTGGCATCTTCCCCTCTACGGGGCCAATGACACGCCGGATCCGAAAAAAATCGCCTATAAAGTCGCCGACATATCGGCGGGCAACGCTTTGCTTTTTGAGGGCGAGGCGGTTATTCCGGGGGACAGCACGGTTTGTTTGTGGCAAAAAGATTTCTCCATGAGCCACAAGGGTTTGTATCTCATCACGTGGACGGGCGACGCCCAAGGAAAAAATCATTACTTAGTTGGCAACCCGACTTTTGATCTGGACACCTATATTGCTTGGTTAAAAGCCGCAAACATTTTTGAAAGCGAGGGGTTTTAATGGGCACATTTTTTCCCGCGAGCCTAAGCAACCTGCACTTGCGCCGCCACACCAAGCGGCTGCGCGCCTCCAGCTATGACACCACCGGCGGAAACAAGGATCATTGGGTGATCGCCCCCGGCGAAACCCGGGTGCTGGCCGATCTTACCGGCCCGGGCTGCGTCAACCACATTTGGTTCACGCTGATGAACACGCAGAACGAGCCCCACTTTTTGCGCAAGGTAATGCTGCGGGCCTATTGGGACAAGGAGACCCTGCCCAGCCTGGAAGTACCCGTGGGCGACTTTTTTGGCATGGGCCATGCCATGACCAAAAACTTTGTATCGGAGCCGCTGCAAATGAGCCCGGAGGACGGCCGGGGCTTTAACTGCTGGTTTCCCATGCCTTTTCACGCAGCGGCGCGTTTTGAGGTAACCAACGAGGGCAAACATCCCTTGCTCCTGTACTTTTACATCGATTATGAACGTTGCGAGGCCCTGCCGCAAGACACCCTGTATTTCCACGCCCAGTGGCGCAGGGAATGCCCCACCGACGGCATCGACGATACCAGCGTGGACAATCACCATTTTGCGGGGGGCGGATGCAACACCACCGGCGACGGCAACTATGTGATCCTGGAAGCCGAGGGCACGGGCCATTACGTGGGGTGCAATATCAACATCCATAACCTGCGGGAAAGCAACAAATGGGATTGGCCCGGCGAGGGCGACGACATGATCTTTGTTGACGGGGAAGCCTGGCCCCCCAACCTCCATGGCACCGGTACCGAAGATTACGTGAACATGGCCTGGAGCCCCAAACAAGAGTATTCCGCGCCCTATCATGGCATCATCCTGGGCGGGGACACCAATTGGAAGGGTAAGATCACTTACTATCGATATCATGTCAGGGATCCCATCACTTTTGAGCAATCCATCCGTGTCACGGTGGAGCATGGGCATAACAACCACCGGAGCGACGATTGGTGTACCACGGCCTATTGGTATCAAATGGAGCCCCACAAACCCTTTGCGCCCATGGCCCCGGTGGAGAAGCGGCTGCCCGTGGATATAGAGAAATTCCATTGGGACGGCCAGATCATGACCGAGGAGGTATCCCCATGAGAAAAAGCAAAATCCAACCGAATTTTGAAGAACTGCTGCGTGTACTGCGCCGGGAAAAACCCTCCCGCCCCGTGCTGTTTGAGCTATTTATGAATCCCATCGTGTACGGACAGCTAGCAGAGAACCCGCCAACGGACGGTTCGCCCCTGGCCTATCAACGGCATGTGATCGATGCGTTTTGTGCCGGGGGGTACGACTATGCCTCTGTCCACGGCAGCGACTTTTGCTTCCCCATCAACGAAAGGCAGTTCCAAAAAACCATTTCCCTTAACGATGGTTTTGTGATCACCGACGAGGCAAGCTTTGAGGCCTACCCCTGGCAAGACCCGGACGCCTGCGACTACAGTTTGCTGGAGGCCCTGGGTGCTTATCTGCCCGATGGCATGAAGCTCATGGCCATGGGGCCGTGCGGTGTGCTGGAGAACGCCATCGCCCTGGTGGGCTACGAAAATTTATGCTATATGCTCCACGAGGAGCCGGATTTGGCCGGGCGCGTGTTTGACAAGGTAGGCTCCGGCCTGCTTCGCTACTACGAAATCTGCGCCGGATTCGATTCGGTAGGGTTCCTGATGTCCAATGACGATTGGGGCTTTAACACCCAAACCTTTTTATCCCCCGCCCACATGCGCCAATACGTATTCCCTTGGCACAAACGCATCGTGGAGGCCGGGCACGCCCGGGGCAAGCCCGTGGTGCTCCACTCCTGCGGGTACATGGGCGATGTGTTTGGAGACGTGATCGAGGACATGGGCTTTGACGGAAAGCACTCTTACGAAGACGCCATCCTGCCCGTAGAAGAAAGTTATGCCCGGTGGGGGGGCCGCATCGGGATTTTAGGTGGCATCGATTTGGACTTTGTGATGCGTTCTTCGATAGAAGAAATCCGCCGTCGCTGCGATGCCATGTTGGACTTGGCACAGGAGCGGGGCGGATACGCATTGGGTTCGGGCAACAGCATCCCGGAATACATCCCCTACGAAAAATACCGGGCGATGATCGATGCAGCGCTGGCCCGGCGGTGAATCCCCCCGCCACTGCGGTGGCCCTCCCCCCTTTAACAAGGGGGGCAAGGGATTTTCACGAAACTCTCGTTCTTAACCCCTACCTCCCTTGTTAAAGGGAGGGGGACCGCCGCAGCGGTGGAGGGATTCTGCAGAGCGGTTTTATGCAACAGCAAGTCTGTTGACGAAAAATCAGTTTGAAGTGCTGTTGCCTTGCATTACAGCACCTTCCGCAAAAAATCCTGGGTTCGGGCCTGCTGAGGCGCGCCAAAAATCTGCTCCGGCGGGCCTTCTTCCACCACCAGGCCCTCGTCCATAAATAACACACGGTCGCCCACCTCACGGGCAAAACCCATCTCGTGGGTCACCACCACCATGGTCATGCCGTCTACGGCCAGTTGTTTCATCACATCCAGCACCTCGCCCACCATCTCGGGATCCAGGGCCGAAGTGGGCTCGTCAAACAGCATCACCTGGGGTTCCATGGCCAGCGCACGCACGATGGCGATGCGCTGTTTTTGCCCGCCCGATAGCTGGGCGGGGTACACGTTGGCTTTGTCCAAAAGCCCTACCCGGATCAAAAGCTGCTCGGCCTTTTCCCGGGCCTGTTCTTTATTAAGCAGCCCCAGGGTTGTGGGCGACAGGGTCAGGTTCTTCATTACCGTCAAATGGGGGAATAAATTAAACTGCTGAAACACCATGCCCATCTTGCGGCGCACATGGTTGATGTCGCAGGCGGGGGAGGTGATTTCCACGCCGTCAAAAAGGATTTGCCCGCCGGTGGGTTGCTCCAGCAGGTTCAAGCAGCGTAAAAACGTACTTTTCCCGCTGCCCGAGGGCCCGATGATCACGGTTTTTTCGTTGGGCGCGATGTGTTGATCGATCCCCCGGAGCACCTCCAGTTCGCCAAAGGATTTGGTTAAATTCTTAACGGTTATCACTCTGCCTAAGCCTCCTTTCCAGCTTGCCCACCAGCCAGGTTAGGAACATCACCAGCGTAAGATAGATAAGCGCCACGGCAATCAGGGGCATAAAGGCCGAATAGGTAACCCCCCTAATCCGGTTGGCCGCAAAGGTTAAATCCCCCACGGCCACATACCCCGCCACCGCGGTTTCTTTTAACAGCACAATAAATTCATTGGCAAGGGTGGGCAACACGTTTTTGAGCACCTGGGGCGCGATGATCAGGCCCATGGTCTGCACATAGTTGAGGCCCAGGCTGCGCCCCGCCTCAAACTGGCCGGCATCGATGGACATGATGCCGCCCCGAAAGATTTCTGACACATATGCGCCGGAATTGAGGCCAAAGGCCAGGATGGCCACCAGCACCCCATTTCTGGACGAGACAAAAATGACAAAATACATGATCATCAGCTGGATGACAATGGGCGTACCCCGGATCACCGTGATGTACAGGCGGCAAACCCAGTCCACAATCACCAGCAGCGTACGAGGCAGGCCTTTGCGCATGGTATGCCCGGCCTTATCCTTGGTGGTGCGCACCGTTGCCACAATAATGCCAATGACAATGCCCATCAGGCAGGCCACCAGGGTGATCTGCAATGTAACCAACAAACCGTTGTATATCAGCCGCCAACGGTTACTTGTTATAAAATTCAGCGTAAACTCGGCCTGCACGCCGCTAAACCATGTTGCGATATCGGAAAAAAGCAAGGTGGCGCCGCCTCCTATCTAATTGACATGGCAAAAAGCGGCATTGCCGCTTTTTGCGCTTTGGTCATAACGATTTTTTTGATCACTCCGCTTGGATATATTTGTCGATGATGGCCTGCACCGTTCCGTCGGCAATCAACTCTTCCAGCGCGGCGTTAAAGTTCTCAAGGAATTCCACGTTTTCCTTGGCGATACAGGCGGCGTAATTCTCCACCGTGTATTCGGTTTCCAACACCACCAGGCCTTCGTTAGCGGCCACATACGCTTTGGCGGGCTCCTTGTCGATGATCACGCAGTCCACCTTGCCGCCCAGCAGGGCCATCACCGCGTCGTTGCCGTTGGGGAAGCGGGAAACCGTGGCCAATCCCTCATCCTCCAGATCCCAGGTGGCATAGAGATCGCCAGTGGTGGAGAGCTGCACGCCGATGGTATAGTTGTTTCCTTCCTCAAACAGATCGGCTGCCGAAGTGATGGGCGAACCTTCCTTTACGATCACGGCCTGGATGCCGGTGGCGTAACTCGTAGAGAAGTTGATGAGCTGGGCCCGCTCCTCGGTTACGGTCATGCCAGCCATGCCGAAGTCGGCTTTGCCGGACTGTACGGCGGCGATGATGGAATCAAATTCCATGTCGGCAATCTCCAGCTCGTAGCCCAGCTTGGCGGCGATGGCTGCGGCGATCTCGGCGTCGATGCCCACGATGGTGTCTCCGTCGTAATACTCATAAGGAGGGAAGGACGCGTTGGTGGCCATGGTCAGGGTGCCGGCAAAGGCAACGGCGGGAAGGGCAAGGGTCAGAACCAGGATAAGAGCAATTATCTTTTTCATGTGGGGGTACCTCCTGAATGTATTTTTATTTGATTTTTAGGTATTATAGCGCATAAAAATGAATCTGTCAACCTCTTTTTCAAAATTCTTTTTGCCAAAATTCATTGTGTTATCAATGCAACTCGTCCAGGTTTACAAAAAAGAAAACTTGCATGTTATTCATTCCCTTGCATAACGCAAAAAAACGGCGCGGATGTCTATCGCCACGCCGTTGGGCTGGGCACATAAGCTATGGCATACTGCTTTTGAAGGAGGAGACATACCCATGTATAACGAAACGCCCCATCCCACCATGACCGCACTGCGTGACGACTGTTCCAGTGACCGCCGCCCGGCGGCCGTCGCTCGTGTATTTGGCAGCACTGAATATCCCGACATCCGGGGCACGGTGCGCTTTTTCCCCGCCCCCGGCGGCTCCATTGTAGAAACCAATATGGAGGGTTTGCCTGCCATGTCGTTGCCCACAGCCACCCCGCAAGTGGGGCCCTTTGCCTACCACATCCATGCGGGCGCAGCCTGCGGCAGCAACCAGGGAGCCACAGCCTTTCAAGAGGCGGGCGGCCACTTTAACCCCACCAATCAGCCCCATCCCCTGGAGGCGGGCGACATGCCGGTGGTGTTCCCCAACGATGGGCTTTCCTATAGCCGTGTGTACACCAGCCGCTTCCGGCCCGCCGATGTGGTGGGGCGCACGGTGATGCTCCACCAATCCCCCGACGATTACCATTCGCCCACGGCAGGCGGCATGCGCATCGCCTGCGGGCCGATAGAAAGATATTAATGTTCCACTTGCGAAGCCGCCTGCTCATACAGCAAACGCAGGGATTCGTCGTCGGGCTCCAATTCCATCGCCCGAGCAAAGGCCTCGGCGGCCTCCCCGTAGCGGTTGAGGGCTAGCAGTGCATGGCCGCGCCCGGCATGGAGCTGGGCGTTTTCTGGCTCCAGTTCAGTGGCTTGGGTCAGCTTATCTAACGCGAATTCCCATTGGCCCAACCCGGAAAGGGCGATACCCCACTCCCGCAGCCGCCTCCCGCTCCAAGGCTCCAGCGAGGCGGCTTTTTCGTAATCAGCCAGGGCCTCGTCGTTGCTACCTAGGGCCGTAAAGGACGCGGCGCGCCGCCCATGGGCTTCGGCGTTCAGCTCGTCCAACTCCAAGGCCTGGCTGTAAGCCTCAACGGCCCGCTCGTGAAGGGCCAGCACACTCAGGGCGTCGGCCAGGGCCAGATGGCCGTTTAGCAAATCCGGGGCTAGTTCCACCGCCTGCTCTAGGGGGGCAAGGGCTTCCTCCACCCGCTCCAGCAAACGCAATGTATCGCCCAGGCTGTAAAAATACTGCCCTTGGGTTGGGTCCAGCGCGCAGGCGCGCTCATAGGCGGGCAAGGCCTCTTCGTAGCGCCTTAGGGTATACAACAGTCCGCCCAAGGCCGCATGCAGGGCCGCGTCGTCGGGGTCCAGCTCCACGGCGGCTTCCAACTCTGCCAGGGCATCGTCGTTGCGGCCCAACCTGCGCAAAACCTCGGCGCGTTCGGTACGGTAGCTTACGTTTTGTGGATCCAGGCGCAGGGCTTCGTCGTAGGCGGCCAGGGCTTCGTCGTATTGCACCATAAGAAAGAGGGTCTTAGCCAGGCGTGCCCACAACTCGGCATCACCGGGTTGGTTGGCGGCGGCCTGTTGGTACGCCTGGGCGGCCTCGGCATAACGCAACGCCGCAAAGGCCGCATCCCCAAAGTTTTTTTGGAACACAAAGTTTTCCGGCTCCAACTCCAGGGCCAGGGCATAGGATTCAAGAGCCTCATCATAACGCTCCAGCATCCACAGGGCATCGCCGCAGTGGGTATGGGCTTGGGCGTTGGAGGGGTCCAGCTCGCTGGCCCGGGTAAAGTTTACCAACGCTTGCCGATACCGCTCCAAACGGTACAACGCCACGCCACGTTGATCGTAATAATCGGCGTTCCGGTATTCCAATTCGATGGCCGCGTTAAAAGCTTCCACCGCCTCTTCGTACTTACCGGCGGCCATCAGGGCCTGTGCGCGGCTGATATGCAGGCCCACATCCTCGGATTGCAGGCGCATGGCCTCGGTGTAGGCAAAAGCGGCCTCGTCATACCGCTCCAGGTTGTAGAGTAGGTCCCCACGGGTGGTGAGGGTGTCTACATTAAAGGGATCTAACTCAAGGGCGGCGGCATAGGCCTCGGCGGACTCATCGTCTAACCCCAGGTGAAACAGGGCGTCCGCCAAGAAAAGATAGGGCCACGCTTCGCCGGCAAAGATTTCGGTGGCGATGCGCAAGCCAGGCACAGCTTCTTCATAACGCTCTTTCCGATAGAGGGCTCGGCCTCGGGCCGCCCCGTAGATCTCATTGCCGGGCGTTAGGGCCAGCGCCCTGTCGTAGGCCAGCACGGCTTCCTCATAAAAGCCGGTATAATAAAGGGCGTCGCCGCAGGCCCCGTGGAGCTCCGGATCATCGGGCATCAGGTCTGCTGCCTGGGCCAAGTTGGGCAGCGCGTCCTCGTGGCGGCCCATGGCAACCAGGGCGCTCCCCCGGGCCGAAAGATACTCCACGTTGCGCGGGTCTAGGGTCAGTGCGGTGCCAAAGGCCTCGGTGGCCTCCTCAAAGCGGCGCAAATTTCGCAGGGCCACACCCAGCCGGTACTGCTGCTGGGGATCGGGCGCGCTAAACTCAATGGCGCGTTTTAGATCGGGCACGGCTTCTTCATACCGCTCGCACGCAAACAGGGCGTCGCCACGGGCACGGTAGTACACGCCGTTGCTTAAATCCTGCAATATGATGATCTCAAAGTCCGGCAGCGCTTCCTCGTACCGGCCCAAGGCCACCAGCCCCATAGCACGATGATACCGAAAGGGCACGTTGCCCGGCTCCAGGGCCACCGCCTGCCGAAAGGCTTCCAGGGCCTCCTCATCACGTTCCTGGGCTTGCAGGGCCCGGCCCCGGCCGTCGTGTACAGCGGCAGCGTCGGGCGTCCAGGTCAGCGCCCGGTCAAACTCCCGCTCGGCTTGGGCGTAATCCCCTTGCTCCAGCAGCCGTTCAGCGTGGTAGGCGGGATCGGAAAAAATGCGTAGCTTTTCCAGCGTGTCGATGCCGGAGAGGGCGCAGAACGTTGTCACCAATATGCCCAGCAGCGCCACCAGCGACCAGCTGAAACGCAGCAGGCCCTTTTTTTGTATCGCCATGCCAATGCTAATCGCAGTGGCAAGCCCCATGATCCAGAGCATAAAATATCCTTTCTGTGTGCAGCGGCGCGCCCTACAACGACGAAAAACAATCCTCTATTTACTATAATCTATTAACTATAAACTAACAACTACATCTGCATCTCATGCACCCGCTCAAACTCCTGCTCCAGGTCGTTAAACACGGCCACCATGTCCGGGTCAAATTGAGTGCCGCTGCCGTCCAGTATGATCTGTTTGGCCTGCTCGTGGGACATGGCAGGCTTGTACACACGGGGGCTGGTCAGCGCGTCGTACACATCCACGATGGCCAGCAAACGTGCGGAAAGGGGAATATCGGAACCCGCAAGGCTGTCAGGATACCCCTTGCCGTCCCACCGCTCATGGTGGTGGCGGCAGATATCGTAGGAATGATGGAAAAAGGCGCGGTCATCATCGTCGGCCAGCATATTATGTATGATGTCGCTGCCCAGGGCGGCGTGGGTTTTGATCACATCAAACTCATCGGAAGACAGGCGGCCGGGTTTTAAGAGTATATCGTCGGGAATGCCGATTTTGCCGATATCGTGGGTGGGCACGGCCTTGATAATCATGCGGCCGTTTTCGGTATCCAACTCGTCGGCATACATGCCCCGGGCCTGCATGGTTTGCACCATCAGCTCGGTCAGCAGGCTGGTGCGCTTTACATGCTGGCCGGACTCCAGGTTGCGGCACTCGATCATGTTGGCCATGGCTTCGAGCATATTGTCCCGGGTGCGCATGAGTTTGTCGGTGCGCTTTTGCACCTGCTGTTCCAAGTCTTGGCGGTACAAATTCAGCTCGATCAGGTTGCGCACACGGGCCAGTACCACCTCTTGGTTAAAGGGTTTAGCAATGTAGTCCTGGGCGCCTTCCTGCAGGCCACGCACCTCGTGGGTGGTGGCGTTGGCGGCGGTAATAAACACCACCGGCACCCGTTCGGTCACCGGATTGTCCCGCATGAGCGCCAGCACTTCGTGGCCGTCCATTTCCGGCATCATAATGTCCAGCAGCACAATGGCGGGCTGCTGGGCGGCATTAAAAAGATAGTCAATAGCCTGGATGCCGTCTTCGGCCTCCACCACATTGTACTCCTCTTCCAATATGTCGCGCAATATGATGCGGTTGAAGTCCACATCGTCTACGATCAAAATGGTGTGCTTGCTCATGTTATCCCCCTATTGTAATTAGGCGCTTTCCCGGCTAAGAAAGCAGGTGACCTGCGGTAGTAATTCCAGGGTGCGGGCATAGGCGGCGGCCAGCTCGTCGAGCAGGGGCTCGGGCGGCGGCGTGCCGGTTTTGAGGGTGGCCTCTGCCACGGCGATCAACCGGTTCACCTCGCCCAGCTCAATGTTGGCGGCGATGCCCTTGAGGGCGTGGGCCGACTGGGCCGCCTGCTCATAGGCCCGTGCAGTAATAAAGTCCCGCACCTGGTTGTACAGCTCGTTGCGCTGAAAGCTGCTCAGCAGCGTGGAGTATAACTTTTTGTTCCCCCGCAAGCGGGTAAGGCCGTCTTCTACACATATATAGGGCAGGAAGGCCTCGGCGGAATCCATCATTTCTTCGGGCACTTCCTGGGGCGCTACGGCCACGATCCGGGTGGCGTCGGCACGCAGGTAAAAGGCCAGCTTTTCGTACAGGGTATGGTCTTCGATGGGTTTGCCTATGTGGTCGTCCATACCGGCTTCCAGGCATTGCTGCACATCGTCTTGGAACACGTTGGCGGTCATGGCCACGATGGGCACTTTTTTGGCCCATGGGTGATCCAATGCCCGGATCGCCCGGGTAGCCTCCAAGCCGTCCATCACCGGCATCTGCATGTCCATCAGGATCAGGCCGTAGTGGGACGGATCCTTCGCAAACATCTCCAGGGCCTGTTTGCCGTTTTCGGCCTCGTCGGTCATACAGCCGGTTTCATCCAGCATGGCCATGGCAACCTCGCGGTTAAACTCCATGTCCTCGGCAAGGAGCACACGCAGGGAGCGCAAATCGGGCACGCTGGTAAGGGTATGCTCCGGCCCGGCCACAAACTGCTGGCCGTTCATGCCCAGCACGCTGGCGATAAAGTTATACAGATCCGAGGAGAACAGCGGCTTGGTGATAAAGTAATGCACGCCCGCTTGAGTAGCCTCGTCCCGGATGTCGGAAAGGTCGGCGGCGGACACCATGATCACCATTACATGCTCACCCAGCAGGCTACGCATGGCGCGCACGGTTTCCACACCGTCCATGCCCGGCATGCGCCAATCCACAAAAACAAAGTTGTACTTATTATAGGATCGCAGCATCTCTACCGCCTGTTCACCAGTGTACGCCAAATCGCAGGTGATGCCAAAGTTTTGCATGATGCCAGCAAAATATTCGCAGGCAGCCGACTCGTCGTCAATCAGCAACACACGCATATCGGAAGGGAGCTGCTTGTCCCCCTGTTGCTCTTCGGGCTGATCGGGCGCAACCTCCATCTCCACGGTAAAGATAAAGGTACTGCCCCGGCCCAGCTCGCTTTCCACAAAAATCTCGCCGTTCATCATGTGCACAATGCTTTTGCAGATCGCCAGGCCCAGGCCGGTGCCGCCGTACTTGCGGGTGATGCTGCCATCGGCCTGCTCAAAAGAGGTAAACAACCGGGATAGCTGCTCGGGGCTCATGCCGATGCCGTGATCCCGCACCCGGGCCTCGATCATGCTGCGATTGCCCTCCCGGGACAGCTCCCGCATGCTCAGCACGATATTGCCGCCCTCGGGCGAGAATTTGATGGCATTGGTAAATAGGTTGGTTACCACTTGGGCAAGGCGTATCTCATCGCCCACAAAGTGCTGGGGCATGCCACGGGCCAGCAGAATCTGCAGGCGCAGCTTGCGCTCCTCGGCCCGCATCATCACCGTATTGCTTACGTTCATGAGCATATGCTCCAAATGGAAGGGCTCCTGATGCAGCTGGAACTTGTTGGCTTCGATTTTGGATACGTCCAGTATATCGTTCACCAAACCTAGCAGGTGTTTGGCCGAGGTATCGATTTGGTTGAGGGAGTGGCGGATCTTCTCCGGATCATCGGTGCGCAGGGCCATGCGGCACATGCCGATGATTACATTCATGGGGGTGCGTATCTCGTGGCTCATACGGGACAAAAAGTCGCTCTTGGCGCTGCTGGCGTTTTTGGCGGCGCGGATCGCCTCTTCCAGCTGGTGCTGGGTTTCTTCCCGATGAAACTGGGCGCGGATGCGCTGGGCCGCAGCAGCCAAAATGCCCGCCACCATGTCCAACAACCCAAGGCTGTCCGCATCCAGTGTGCCCTTTGAGTTTTCTACGCACAACATTCCCCATAGGCTGTCGTGCACACGCACGGGCAACACAGTCCGGCCGTCGCCCAACTCACGGAGCTCCGGAAGCGGCAAAAACGCCTTCAGGGATACCAACCCTTCGGGAACCCACTCAAAGGCCAGCTCCAATGCCTCACCGGGCTCCACCGCAAGCAACAAAAGCACACGGCAAACCTTCAGATGCTCGGCCAGGGGCGTAAGCAGCGCGGGGATCATCGTTTCTTGCCGGGTATGCAACATCGCTTCCATCGTGATGCGGGCTTGCAGCTTATGCACCGCCACCTGGGCTTCCATTGAGGCAAGCAAGGCCAGGGCTTGCTGCATATCGGTGATGCCGCTGATATCGCTCATATGCTCATGGATCATTGTATTCCTTCACACTCCTATTGGTGCAAGCGGTTACATGTGTCGAGTGCATTATAGCAGATTTCTTTGCCAAGGGATATACAGGATTGTCATTTTTCGATGTAAAACGATATGAAATCTGCGTTCATATCTTGCATTTTGTCTATATACGCAGAAAAAAAGCCGCCCGGCAAATTACATGTGTGACCAGAAATCATAGGTATTGTGTTTCTAAAAGAACGGCGAATGGCCCTGATATAGAGTATACCGACGGTTACACGCCAAGTAACAACTTTTAGTTTTTGACTGTTTTTTGGGGCAAAAAGGTCATCCACTCGCATTCGAGCCGCCCATTGTAAAGGCGGCGCTTTTTGTCGGCCCGACGGCCCAAGCAACGCTCAAAGCCGGGATGGGCGGACAGGGCCCCCAGGCTCCAGCCCGGATGTTGGCGCATCAGCCCGGCCAGTGCACGGTACACTGCTTCGGCGGCAGCCCGGTCGCCCAGCCGCTCACCATAGGGCGGATTGCATAAAAACACCCCGCCCCGGCCGGGCGCCCGGAGCTCCGCCGCATCTTTGCGCGTAAACAAAATGCGCTTGCCAAATCCAGCCTGCTCCCTGTGGCGCGCCGCCAGTTTCAGGGCGTTTTCATCGATATCGCTGCCCGAAATACCTTCTGCGGCATCGGGGTTAAAACGTTCTTTTGCTTCGGCCCTGGCCGAGAGGAAGTCCGAGCGATCCAAAAATCCCCACTGTTCGCAGGCAAAAGGGCGGGTTAGGCCGGGCGCCCGATCGGCGGCCCGCATGGCTGCCTCGATCAATATCGTGCCCGTGCCGCAGGTTGGATCGTGAAGCAGGCGGCCGGGCCGCCAAGGCGAGAGGGTCACCAGAGCCGCCGCCAGGGTCTCCCGCAGGGGCGCTTCGCCGTTCCATGTGCGGTAACCGCGCCGGTTAAGGGCCGTGCCACTGGCGTCCATGGTGATCATGGCCTGGGTGCCCCGCAACGATACCTCCACAGGGTAGGCCTCGCCGGTTTCGGGTAGCCAGTTTGTTTTATATCGGGCCTTTAGCTTTTCGGCGATGGCCTTTTTGGTGATGGCCTGGCAGTCGCTTACGCTCATCAGTTGCGCACGCACGCACTTGCCAGCCACGGGAAAAGCGCCGTTTCGGGGAACCCAATCGGCCCAGGGCAAGGCACGCACGCCCTCAAACAATTGATCAAAGGTAGCCGCCTCAAAGGAACCGCAATAGAGCAACACCCGGTCGGCACAGCGCAGCCACAGATTGGCACGAAAGGCATCCATCGAGGGCGCAACAAAACGCGCGCCCCCATTACCGGCCTGAACATCTGTTAGGCCCAGCGCGC
>WQXF01000056.1 GCA_009784985.1 Clostridia bacterium
ACCCACTGCCAACGGCATCGGCAGTGACGCTTTTGCCCTGGTTTGGATCGAGCGGGACAAAAAGCTGTACGGGCTCAACGGCAGCGGCTGGTCGCCTCGGGGGCTTACGCTGGAAAAAGCGCTGGCCCTTGCCCCGGCCACAGGCCAAATGCCGGCCCATGGCTGGCTGCCTACTATGGTGCCCGGCGCGCCAAAGGCCTGGGCCAGCCTAAGCGGCCGCTTCGGAAGGATTTCGTTAAGCGACGCCGCGCGGCCCGCTATCGCCTACGCCAGGGAAGGCTACCCCGCTTCCCCGAATCTGGCGCGCATGTGGCGGCTGGCGTTGGATCGGTATCGGGCCGTTTGCACCGGGCCGGTGTTTGAAGAATGGTACCGCACTTTTGCACCCGAAGGCCGCGCACCCCAGGTGGGGGAACTGATTCGTCTGCCCCATCATGCCGCTACGCTGGAGAAGATCGCGGCCACGGGCGCAAAAGATTTTTATGTGGGGGAGCTTGCCGAGCGTATCATCGCCGATAGCCGCGCCTTTGGCGGTTTTTTTGACCCAACGGATTTTGCGGAGTACGATGTGACTTGGGTAGAGCCGATTTCCGTGAACTACCGGGGATACGATGTGTGCGAGATTCCGCCCAACGGTCAGGGCATCGTGGCGCTGATGGCGCTGAACATCCTGAAGGAATTTGAATTTACCCAAAGGGATTGTGCTTATACCCTTCACCGCCAGTGGGAGGCGATGAAGATGGCCTTTGCCGACGGCCTGCACTACGTGACCGACCCTGCCCACATGCAGGTGGATGTTTGCGGCCTGCTTTGCCCTGCATACGGCGCGGCCAGGGCGCAGGAAATTGGCGATGAGGCCAAGATATACACCACCCAAAACCCGCCGGGGAGCGGCACGGTGTATCTGTGCACCGCCGACGGTGAGGGAAACATGGTTTCTTATATCCAGAGCAATTACATGGGTTTTGGTTCCGGCGTTGTGATCCGGGATACGGGCATCAGCCTGCAGAACCGCGGGCACGACTTCTCTTTGAACCCCAAGGATGCCAATTGCCTGGCTCCCCGCAAAAAGACGTATCATACCATCATCCCCGGCTTTTTGCTAAAGGATGGCCAGGCCGTGGGGCCTTTTGGCGTGATGGGCGGATACATGCAGCCCCAGGGGCATGTGCAGGCCGTGATGAACCTGGTGGACTTTGGCCTCAACCCCCAGCAGGCATTGGATGCGCCCCGTTGGCAGTGGATCCGGGACGATCGTTTTTTGATAGAGGATACGTTTGACATGGAGATCGCCAGGCAGTTGGTCCGTATTGGCCATCGGGTGGAACCTGCATTGGATCATACGGTTTTTGGCCGTGGGCAGATGATCCTTCGCCTGGCTAACGGCACGCTGGTGGGCGGAACCGAGGGGCGTACAGACAGCAATATTGCGTGTTTTTAGGCAAGGTAATATTTCAAAAATGTTTTAATAATTATTTTATTGTTGTACATTTGCCCAAACCAGCGTATAATAGGTATGACATATCCCGTGCTGACCGTCGAGCTGCGTATAGCGGCCGGCGTTAATCCTTGGCGGTAACTGCCGTCATGGTTTTTCTTCCAGCGAATCATGCGCTCGATTTGCCTTTTTTTGTTGCGGCAATCGCGTTGGTTTTTTCGCGTGGAGTTACAGACAAAAACATAGAAAAGATGGAGATACCATGGCCAATCAATCCAAATCACCCCCCAAGTCGCCTCCAAAAACGCCCCAAAATGGAAATCAAACCCCACAACCGGCCCAGCAGGAGCCGTTGCGCGCCAAATCGCCTGCCGAACAGCAGGCCGAGCTGGATCGCGAAATGAAGCTGCAATGGCGTGCGCCCGGCGTCACCGCCGCGTTGCCCCCGGTGACCAATCAGCCGATCCCACCCGCCAAAAAAAAGCGGGCTCAGGCGGATCCTGCCGCAAAACCCGCTGAAAAAAAGGCCGAGCGAAAGCAGGCCCAGCCGCAGAATCAGCAAAATCCGCAGAATCCACCCCAAGAACCACGCCGCCGGGGCCGCCCGCCCCGCCAGCCGCAAACGGCGGCGCAAGTGCCGGGGCAACAGTCGATCCTGCCAACTGCAACCGCCGAACGCAAGCGCAGCCTGCGCGTAGCCAGCGCCAACGTAAAAACCGCGCTGCCGCAGATTTCCGGCGTGCCATCGGTATCGGCCTCGATCCAGATGGTGGGGCGCAAGCGCCCGTCGGCATCCCAAGCCACTGCCCATCCCACCAGGGGCACGCTGCGTGTGATCCCCCTAGGCGGCATGTGCGAGATCGGCAAAAACATGATGGTGTACGAGTATGGTGAGGACATCATCATCGTGGACTGCGGGCAATCCTTCCCCGATGAAACCATGCCGGGGGTGGACGCCGTGATCCCCGATTTTACGTACGTGCTGCAAAACCGGGGCCGAGTGCGCGGCGTGTTTTTGACCCATGGGCACGAGGACCATATCGGCGCCATGTCTTGGCTGATGCAGGAGATCAAGTGCCCGGTATACGGCGGCCGCATGACCATCGAACTGGTGAAGTACAGGCTGGAGGACCGTGTGCCCGGCTTGTTCAAAAGCTGTGATCTGCGGGTGGTGCAAGACGGCCAGGCCGTGCGCTGCGGATGCTTCTCCGTGGAGTTTATCCACGTGAACCACTCCATCGTAGACGCTTCCATGCTGGCGATCCGTACGCCGGTGGGGTATGTGATGCACTCCGGCGACTTTAAGATCGATTACACACCCATCGACGGCGGCATCATGAACCTGCAGCGTGTGGCCGAGATCGGCCGCGAAGGCGTGCTGTTATTTGTGTGCGAATCCACCAATGTGGAAATCAAGGGCCATTCGGTGTCCGAGCGGCATGTGGGCGAATCCTTTGCGAATATGTTCGCCGCCTCCCAGGGCCGGATTTTTGTGGCCACCTTTTCGTCCAACAGCTATCGTCTGCAGCAAATCATCACCGCCGCCGAGGGCCAGAGCCGCAAGGTGGCGCTGGTGGGCCGCAGCATGCTCAACGTGTTTAACGCCGCCAATTCCCTGGGGTATATCCAGATGCAACCCGACACCCTGATCGACATCAACCAGATCGACAATTACCGCCCCGATCAAGTTGTGATCATCTCCACCGGCAGCCAAGGGGAGCCCATGAGCGCCCTGACCCGCATCGCCTTTTCCGCCCACCGCGAGGTGGAGATCATGCGGGGCGACACGGTGATCATATCGGCCTCGCCCATCCCCGGCAACGAAAAGCCGGTGTACAAAGTGATCAACGAACTGTACAAGCGCGGTGCCAAGGTGTATTACTCGGCCCTGGCCAATGTCCACGCTTCCGGCCATGCCTCCCGCGACGAGCTGCGCCTGGTGCAGACCCTGATCAAACCCCGCTACCTGATCCCCCATCACGGCGAATACCGTATGATGTACCAACAGGCCGAACTGGCCCACGAGTTGGGCATGGCTTGGGAAGACATCTTTTTGCTGAGCAACGGCGATATATTTGAGATATCCCGCGGGAAAGCCCGTGTGGCCGGTTTCACCAACGGCGCGGCGGTGCTGATCGACGGCGCGGCCATAGGCGATGTGGACAATTCGGTGCTGCGGGAGCGCAAGATTTTGTCCGACGACGGCGTGGTGGCGGTGTCGGTAACCCTCAACCGCCGCACAGGGGAGCTGGCCGCCCCGCCGGTGGCCCAAGCCATGGGCTTTTTGTACGACAGCGAGTATGAACAGGTGATTGAAGAGTGCGAACGCCGCACGGTTGCTTTTGTGTTGCGGATGAAGAACCAGAACCGAAACGTAGCCGAGGGGGTGCGCTCCGGCCTGATGCGCGACCAGATTCGTACCTTCTTATTTGAAAAAACCCGCCGCCGCCCGGTGGTGATGGTGTTGCTCAATGAAATATAAAACGTTTGGTTCAAAGATCGAACGGAACAGAAACGTTGTGTCGGGTGTGATTTTATTGTGCGCGGCGCTGCTTCTCTTTTTTGCGCTGGATTACACGCCGCCAATAAATCCCCATGTACAAGAGGGCGACGGTTTTATGTGGGCGATGGGCTTCGGTACCCTATGTATGCTGCCCATATTGTATGTGCTGATCGTTAGCCTGCTGCGAAAACAGTGGAGGCTTGTGCTGGCTTCATTGCTCTTTGTGGCGGTATTTGTATTTAGCCATTTACGGTATGACATGAGCGCTTACTACTGCCCGGACTGCAGGGTTTATCTCTAAACGCATATCAACGGAGGATACATGTGGATCGACATATACGATTTTGACGGCACAATTTTTAGGGGCGATAGCACCCGTGCATTTTGGCTGTACTGCCTGCGAAAAAAACCGGCGCTGGTGAAGTTTTTGCCGCGCCAGATAGCGGCGCTGTTTATGATGGCCTGCAAGCGCTGGGATTTGACACGGGGCAAGGGCGCATTTTTGTGTTTTGTGCGCGATATTGATTTCGAAGCTATGGCCGAGGGATTCTGGGCGGAGCCCCGCATACAGCGCCGCATGGAGCCCTGGTTTGGGCAGCGGGATGAGGCACTGCCCACGGTGATCGCCTCGGCCTCGCCCGAGGCTCTGCTGGCGCCGATTGCCCGCAAGTACGGCGTCGAGTACCTGATTGGTACCCGCATTGATCTTCGGAATGGGAAGCTGACCTCAACCAACTGCAAGGGGCAGGAAAAGGTGAAGCGCCTGTGCCAAGTATTGCCAGAGGGCCTGATTCGGGCTATGTATACCGACGATAGGCGGGCCGACGGGCCGCTGCTTGCTTTGGCGCAGCAGAGGTATATCGTAAGGCGGGGCGTGGTGAAGCGGGAGTGGTAGGGACGGAATCCCTCCACCGCTGTGGCGGTCCCCCTCCCTTTAACAAGGGAGGTAGGGGTTAGAAACCAAGAATTCGCTAAAATCCCATACCCCCCTTGTTAAAGGGGGGAGGGCCACCGCAGTGGCGGGGGGATTCCAAAGCGGCGCTTGGCAAGGAATTAAGACTTAGCCCATACAAGGAGGAATACCCATGTTACTCATCCAAAACGCCAAAGTCATCACCATGGAAAACAAAGATTACTTGGACGGCGGTCAAATACTGATGGACAACGGGCGCATTGTGGCTGTGGGGTATGATTTGCCCCAAAAGGGCGCGCGGGTGGTGGACGCCCATGGTTGCTACGCCCTGCCCGGCGTGATCGACGCTCACTGTCACGTGGGCATGTGGGAAGACGGCATGGGTTTTGAGGGCAGCGACGGCAATGAGATGACCGATCCGATTACCCCTCAACTGCGCGCCATCGACGGCATCAATCCCCAGGATCGTTGCTTTGACGAGGCGTTAGCCGCAGGCGTCACCACCGTGGCGGTGGGGCCGGGCAGCGCCAATGTAATCGGCGGGCAGTGTGCGCTGCTTAAGACCGGCCTTGGCCCCCTGGACGCCCGCATCTTGGCCGAGCCACTGGCCCTGAAGGTGGCATTTGGCGAGAACCCCAAGCGGGTATACACCGAAAAAAAGCGCAACCCCACCACCCGTATGGCCATAGCGGCGCTGCTCCGCCAGGCGCTGATCGATGCCCAGGAGTACGGCAAAAAAATCGATGCCGCCGATGCTGGCAAACGGCCGGCCCGTGATTTGGGCAAGGAAGTTTTGCTGAGTGCGTTACGTGGTGAGCTGATGGTGAAGGCTCACGCCCACCGGGCCGACGACATCCTCACCGCCCTGCGGGTGGCGCGGGAGTTTGGGCTGCGCTTGTCGTTGGAGCACTGTACAGAGGGCTACATGATTGCCGATCAACTGCGCGAAGCGCAAAACGCGGCCAACCTGCCCATCATCATCGGCCCGTTGCTGTCCGAACGATCCAAGATCGAGCTGCGTAACCTTACGTTTGAAGCCCCGGCCAAGCTCCACGCGGCAGGCGTACGATTCGCCATGATGACCGACCATCCGGTGATCCCGTTGCAGTACCTAACGGTATGTGCCGCCATCGCCGCACGGGAGGGTTTGCCCGAGCGGGAGGCCCTGCGCTGCATCACCATCGATGCCGCTTGGGCGGTGGGCTATGAGGCTGAGCTGGGCTCCCTGGCGCCCGGCAAGGCGGCCGATCTGGCCCTGTACGATGCGCATCCGCTGGATACCCGCGCCCATGTCAAAGAGGTGTACTTGGGCGGCGAACGGGTCAAATAAAGAGCTAGGTTTGCCCCAGCTCTTTTTGCGCGTACTTGGGTAGCTTGGCCACCACCGTGGCGTAAGAATGGTCGATCATTTGCAAGATCACATCCTCCGGCACCCCGCCGGTGAGCCGCACCGTGTTAAAGTAGGGCTGCTGTACGGGCGGGCAGTGGTATCCCCGGGTCACCACCCCCGGATACGCGGCGCGGTACAGCTCCCCGGCGAGCATATCACAGTTGAAGGTTGCGTTGGGCTCCCCCTTGAGCATAAATACCTGGGTGAAAATGCGCGCACCGCCTCGCGATGCCTTTACCTTTACGATAAAGACACCCGGCCCGAAGGGGAAATCCAGGTACGCGCCGGGTTTTGCTAAGCTATAATCCAGGATTTGCTGAGGATCCACCTAGTCCACCTGATAATCCGCCGCGCAGGAGGTCTCGCGCACGGCGTGCATGTGGGCCTTGACCGGCAGGTGAACCGGGTGGTTTTGGTACGCTTCGAATGCGGCGCGGTCGGCAAACAGGGTGTTGAGGGCGATATCGTAGGAGCGTTCGCTGCGCAGGAAATCGATGCCCACCTCTATCGACACCAAACCCTCGATTTTGCCCTCCATGCCGCGCAGGATGGCAGCGGTTTTTTCTAAATTCTCGCGGCTTTTGTCCTTGAGCCGGAAAAGTACGATGTGGCGAATCATGATGCGTTTTCCTCCTTATTGCTTTTGCTTAGTTTCCCCACCAAGTCATGAGATAGGGGAGAACAAAAAACTCGGCTTCTTCTATCAAGCGATGCTCTCCCGTAATGAGTGAAACCGTATAAGGATGCCTGAGGCCAAGTTCCGAATATTCACGCGGTTTTACATCGTCCGGCATCAAAACAAGATATGCCAGTGTGTTTTTTGTATTGTTTATAGTGATTGCACCATAAACAGGAGGGATTTGTATCGGCCGGTCGGCCACGTCAAGGAATACGTGGCTTTTTTTTGTTTCCAGGTTGTGGCGATAAAGAATTCTATCGCGGATATAGAGTATGTTTTCGGCATCCAGCCAAAGCGCATCTCTCCCTTCCGCAACAATTTCTTCGCCCAAGGATGTCATGCAGGCAACGATGCCAACATCTTTTTCTTCATCATCATACACATACACAAGATCACCGCGCTCCGATAGGATGGGGTAGCAAGTCCAGGGCGTCGTTACCGGCAATGCAATCACAACCTCGGGGAGCATGCCCTCTTGGATTCGCATTAAATAATACGTACGCAAACGCTGCTCTCCGGCAATTCGCTCCCATTTGATATAGTAAAGAAAGTCATCGAAATATGCTACGTATCGCAAGCAGTTCTCTACTTCCAAATCTTTGATGCAAGGCGTACTTGTTTCGCCATCGTAATGCATGATATCAAGCAAGGTGGTTCTTTCCGTCCCGATCCTTCCGGAATATCCCTTTTCCAGCACGTAATATACGCCCGGCTCGTAACCGATAGCATGAAGCAGCCATGCCCGTGCGCCGGGAAAATCTGGACCCGTGCGAGGGGAGCCTTCAAAATCGAAAACCATGATATATGATTCACCATCTTCTGGACAATCAGTAGCCATCCAGATGATGCTTTCCGGTTTTTCCCCGATGGCAAAGACATGCATACACAAGCACACCAATAAAACAAGAACGGAGAGCAGTTTTTTCATCCGGCTCATTTTCTCTAATTATCGGCACGCCAGCCGCAAAATGGCTTCGATGGCCTTGACGTCCAGCGGGCGGAAGCTGCCTAGCAGGCCATCGGGGCCAAGGGCGGTTTTGGCCGCCAGGGCGGGGATGTCTTCGGGTTTGGCTTCTAGCTCCGCAAAGGTTACCGGCAGCCCCAGGCTGGACCAGAAGGCGGTGAGGCGCTCGATGCCTTCGTTTGCCGTCCGTTCCGGATGCTGATAATCCATGTCGCAGCCCCATACCCGTGTGGCGATTTGGGCAAAACGCATGGGATCGTGATCCAGCTGATACCGCATCCACGCCGGATACACCACCGACAGGCCCGCGCCGTGGGCCACATCATACAGGGCAGACAGCTCGTGCTCGATGCTGTGGGAGGCCCAATCCTGCTCCCGATCCACGCCTACCAGGTTGTTGTGGGCCAGCATCCCGGCCCACATCAGCTGGGCGCGGGCTTCGTAATTGTTTGGCTCCCGTATGGCGGTGGGCGCGGCGTAAATAATGGCTTGCAGCAGCGCCTCGGCCAGCCGGTCGGTAAGGTCTACATCGGGGGTGTTGGTAAAGTAACGCTCAAAGATGTGGCACATCATGTCGGACACGCCGCAGGCCGTTTGATAAGACGGCAGCGTGTAGGTGAGTTCCGGGTTTAACACCGCAAAACGCGGGCGGAACTGCTCGATGTTATAGCCGCGCTTAAACATGCCGTCTTCATGGGTGATCACCGAGGCGGTGGAGCCTTCCGAGCCTGCGGCGGGCAGGGTGAGCACCACACCCACCGGCAAGATGGGATGGGCGGGCGCGCCGGTTTTTCCGCTAAAGAAATCCCAAAAGTCGCCATCGTAATGGATACCCAGGGCAATGGCCTTGCCGGAGTCGATGGCGCTGCCGCCGCCCACACAAAGCACAAAATCAATACTTTCGCGCCTGCACAGCTCAATACCTTCGTACACCAACCCGCTGCGGGGATTGGGTACCGCGCCGCCCAGGGTGAAGTAGGGGATTGAAACTGCGTCCAGGGAACTGAGCACGCGGCCCAGCAACCCGCTGCGCTCTACCGAGCCGCCGCCGTAATGTACCAGCACGCGGGTTCCTCCGTGTTTGCGCACGCATTCGCCGGTTTGGCTCTCGGTATCGCGACCGAACAGGAACTCGGTGGGGCTGCAAAATTGAAAGTTAAGCATACTATTCCTCCTCGTTTTTGTTTTTATATCATTCACTATACCGTTCACTGCCGCACAATGCAATTCTTTTATTTGAAGGTATTGACACCAATAAGAAACCATGCGAAAATAGGAATGCTTACTGGCAAGGGGAGGATGTATATGACCACGGTACGGTTCAGCCGCCAGCGGGAGGCTATCTTGTTGGCATTGCGTGCCCGTTGGGATCATCCCACGGCGGAAACGCTGTATCATGTGTTGCGGGAAACCCATCCCAACATCAGTCTGGGCACGATCTACCGCAACCTGGCTTTGCTGGAGCAAATGGGGGAGATCACACGCTTGCCTGGGCAAGATAGCCCGGATCGGTTTGACGGTAACACCACCGCCCACGATCATCTGCATTGCCGGGCGTGTAGCGCCATGGATGATCTGCCGGACATGGGCGCCATCGTTGATTTGGCGGTGGCGCAAGAGATGGCTGCGCGCCAGCGTGTGGCGGTGGAAGGCTATCGGATTGTGTTCGAGGGCTTATGCAAGGCCTGCGCAACAAAAGGATGAAAGGGAGGTAATCAACATGGAGCTTAAGGGAAGTAGGACAGCGGCGAATCTTCTGGCGGCGTTTGCCGGGGAATCCCAGGCGCGCAACAAGTACACATATTTTGCTTCTGCGGCTAAAAAAGAAGGCTTTGAGCAGATCAGCCACTTGTTTACCGAAACCGCCGATAACGAAAAAGAGCATGCCAAGATGTGGTTTAAGGAGCTGGGGCTGTTGGGCGATACGGCCCGCAACCTGAAGGAAGCCGCCGCCGGCGAACACGACGAATGGGCCGGCATGTACCCCGAATTTGCCAAAGTGGCCAAAGAAGAAGGTTTCACCCGTATCGCCGAGTTGTTTGAGATGGTGGCTGCCATCGAAAAACATCACGAGGAGCGCTATCTAAAGCTGCTGCAAAACATCAACGATGGCAAGGTGTTTGCCAAATGTGAGCAGGTGATGTGGATATGCCGCAACTGCGGCCATCTGCATAGCGGCGAAACCGCGCCGGAAACGTGCCCGGTTTGCGCCCATCCGAAGGCCTATTTTGAGGTGCAGGGAAATAATTATTGATTACATAAAAAAGCGGCTCGCACAACGCGGGCCGCTTTTTTCAGGCGTTGGGGTTTGCCCGGATGAATGTGGCCGGGCCGGCCTCGTCGTCCAAATGCCAGGTTTCGGTTAGTTTGGGTACGTCGGCTAACAATTGTTTGGTATACCGGTGCTGTGGGTTGAGGATCACCTGATCCGCCGCGCCCTGCTCCACGATCTTGCCCTTTTCCATGATCAGCAGCTTGTCGGACACGTAGTAGGCCAGCCCCAAATCGTGGGTGATAAACACAATGGTCATGCCTTCCTCTTCGCGCAGTTTCATCAGCATGTCCAGTATGGTGGCCCGTGAGCAGGCGTCGATCATGGAGGTGGGTTCGTCGGCCAGCAGAATCTTTGGGCGCAGCAAAAAGATGCGGGCGATCATCAGGCGCTGCATTTGGCCGCCCGACAGCTCAAAGGGGTACTTGTTGGTGAGCTCCGCATACTTTAGGTTCACAAACTCGCAGGCTTCGGTGATCATACGCAGTTTTTCTTCTTTGGGCAGTTTGCGCCCGCCCCGCATGTTGATGCAGTCCAGCAGCACCGTGTCGATCTTATTGAATATGTTGTAGGCGGAAAAGGGGTCTTGAAAAATGGCCTGTATGCCCTTCCAATACTCCTTTTTTTGTTTGCGGGTGCGGATGTCCCGTTTGTTGCCCATAAAGAAGATGTCGCCGTCGGTTACCGAGGTAAGGCCCAGCAGCATCTTGATCAGCGTGGTTTTCCCGCTGCCGGATTCCCCTACGATGGAGATCAGCTCCCCCGGGTAAAAGGCAAAGTCTACATGATCCACAGCCACGGTTTTGTTGGCCCCGGCGCCAAATATCTTGGTTACGCCGGTTCCGCTCATGCACGGCGTCCGGTCTGTGTTATTGTTTACGATTTGTTCACTCACGTCCGTACGCCTCCCTTAACTCAACTTCCGGCAAAATGCAGCGATAGTTCCGTGCGTTATCCAGCTCCAAAAAGCGTATGGACGACGATTGGCACATGGGCTGCGCGTACTTGCAGCGGGCAGCAAAACGGCAGCCTTCGGGCGGGCTCTTGAGGTTGGGCGGCGTGCCGGGGATGGCGGCCAGCTTGATTTCCCTGGTGCCGGCCTCGGGCACGATGATGGACTCCATCAGCCCCTTTGAATAGGGGTGCAATGGGTCAAACACCATCTCTTTGGCCGTGCCTCTTTCTACAAATTGCCCAGCGTACATCACCGCGATGTCGTCGGTTACGTTGTATAGCAGGGGCAGCTCGTGGGTGATAAAGATCATACACTTGATGTAGCCCATCTCCATCAGGTCGCGCAGCATTCGGATCACCATCTTTTGGCTGGAGACGTCCAGCGCGGAAGAGGGTTCGTCGGCGATCAGCACCTTGGGCGAAAGGATGGTAGAGATGGCGATGACCGTACGTTGCTTCATGCCGCCGGACAGTTCCACCGCGTGTTTTTGCAGCACATCCGGTGATAAATTTAGGATCTCAAAACGTTGCCGGGCCAGGTCGTAGATGTCCTTTTTGCTGGCCTTTGGATCGTGAGCTTGGATCACGTCTTCCACAAACCGGATGATCCGCTGCGTGGGGTTCAGCGCGTTCATCGCCGCTTGCGGGATGTAGGCGATTTCCGTGCCCAGCACTTTAAGGCGCACATCGTCGGGCGCCATTTGGGAGATGTTGCGCCCGTTGATGATGATATCGCCGCTCATGTAGTGCAGCGGCGGGAAGTAGTACCCCATCAGGCTCAGCGCCAGGGTGGACTTTCCGCAGCCCGATTCGCCCGCGATGCCCAGGGATTTCCCCTCTTCCAAGGTGAAAGATACGTTGTCCACCGCGTACACGCCTTCATTAAACCTAGTAATGTACTTGGTGGTGAGCCCTCTTACGTCCAATATCACGTTTCCCATAGGATTCAACTCCCCCCTTAACTTCTCAGCTGCGGATTAAACACTTGATCCAGGCCGGTGTTCATCAGGTTCAGCGAGAAGGAGATTAGGGCGATGGTCAATATGACCGGGTAATACGCCCACCATGCGCCGTTTAGGTGCGCCGTGTACTTCATGGCCCAGTTCATCATCAGGCCCAGTGTAAATATTTCCGTTGTTTTGGGCCCCAGGCCAAGCATCGACAGCGACGCTTCCGCCAGGATGGCCGTGGAGATCTGCAGGATAAACGCCATCACCACGTAGGAGGCGATGTAGGGCAGGATATCCGTTAAAATGATGCGGGGCAGGGAATGGCCGCTCAGTTTGCTTAAATTCACATGGTCGCGGTTGCGCAGGGAGATAACTTGAGAGCGAACCGAACGCGCTGTCCACACCCATGCGGTTAGGCCGATGACGATAGCCACGGTGGTGGCGCTGCGCTCCTCCTGCCCGATGCTGTACGAAATGAGTATCAGCAGGATAAAGCCAGGTATCACGGTAAACAGATTAATAAAGAACATCAGGAAATCGTCTACCCAGCCGCCGACGTACCCCGATATCAGGCCCAGCAACAGGCCGATGAAGGTAGCGATGGTGCCCGCAATCAGGCCCATCAGCAAGGAGGTGGCTGTGGCGGAAACCAACTGTCTGAGCACATCGCGTCCAAAATTGTCGGTACCCAGCGGCAAGACGCGTACATTTACTACATCCTGAAGGTTGACATAGTCGGAATCTTTCACCACAAGCAACTCTTCAATCTCGCCGGTTTCCGGGTTGGGGCGCAGAATAGTTAGGTCTTCGCTGTTAAACAGGCCGTTGAGCTTACGGTCCAGGCGCACATAAGCGTTGTGCCTGGCGCGGATCATGCCATCAATGCGCAAATCAGGGTCGTAATTCCTCCACCAAAGCTCCAGCAGGGCGCGGGTGTCTTCGATATCAATTGTTTCCTCGTCTATGCCGTAGAGGACCAGCCAATCCTTCATGTCAACGCGGTCTTGGGGCAGGAGCTTGGCCGCGATGCGGTTGGCGGCGCTGTCGGCCAGCTTTAGGGTATAGATGCGTGGGGCATCCACGCTGTCGTACAGGGAAACATAGGTGCCGGGCTTAAAAAAGGTACCCAGGCCGATCATCTCCAGCGGGTCGCCCGGATTAAAGATTGGGTACGAAAAGATGATCACCAGCAGCAAGAAAAAGGTACAAAACCCAATCATAAACCTGGGCGAGCGGAGGACTTGACGCAGTGTTGTTTTCATATTCTTCCGCCCCCTAATCTATCAAAGCGGCCTTGACCCTGGGGTCAATGATGCCGTAAATGATGTCCAAAATAAACACGATCACCAGAACCATCAACGTAATGATGAGGGTTGTGGCCGAAATCAGCGGGTAATCGTTTTGATTGATGGCCGCCAGCATGGTGGAACCCAGGCCGGGATAGGAGAAGATGATCTCCGCCACCAGCGCGCCGCCGATCATGGTGCCAATCGAAAGGGCAAGGCCGGTGACCTGGGGCAGCATGGCGTTGCGGAACACGTACCCAACGATCTTACGATCCTTAATGCCCATGTAGCGGCTGTACTTTACATAGTCCGCATTTAGTTCGTAGATGGACATGGAACGCATGCCGATGGCTTGCCCTCCAATAGAAATCAGCACGATGGACCAGAACGGCAGGTGATAGTGCCTGATGATGGAGGCAAAAAACCGCAAGCTTACCGAAGGCAGCATGGTATGGGGGTATCCGCCGCCCACCGGCAACCATTGCAGGTTGATGGCAAAGATGGATAACAAGATGATGGCCATGCCAAAGGCGGGAATACTGCCCACAAAAAGCATGGTGGGCAACACCACTTTGTCAAAGCCCTTCCTGACATAGGCGGCGATGGCGCCCAAAATATTGCCGATGATCCAGCCCGTAAGGATGGCGGGCAATTGAAGGCCGATGGTCCATGGGAGCGCGTTTACAAGAATATCGGAAACGGTGCGCGGGTACTCCACAAAGGAGCGCCCGAATTCGCCCCGCAAAAGGTTACCTACATAAATAAAAAACTGTTGATGAAGCGGCTGGTTGATGCCAAATTCCTCTACGTAGTGATCCAAAACCCGCTTTACGGCCCCGGCATCGGTCATACCCCGTGCCAGCTGCGCCATGATGGAACTTACCGGGTCGCCGGGCATTAGGCGTGGCAGTATAAAGTTGAGCAGCACAGCGCAAAAAAGCGTAATCACAAACCACAGCGCTTTTTTGCCAAGGTATTTGCGAAGGGCTTTGTTCAAAAGTGATCCCCCCCTTAAAGATGAAGGAAAGGGCGGCCATGCTTCCTCCAGATGGTTGAAACATGGCCGCCCCTTGGGTTATGTGATTACTCGCCTACCAGCCTGATGTTGTACAGGTCGGCAATGGCGTAACCGCTCACGCAGTTAAACGGCGGTACATTGCGGCCGTCGCCATCCTCGGTGAAGCCGGTCCATACGGACTCGTTCACGGCGTGGAATTTGTCGGGGCGATACATAGCCGAGAAGGAGGGCACCTCGGTGAGGTAGATCTTTACGATCTCGGTGTACAGATCCATGAGGGCGGCAGGGTCGGTCTCCAACGGGATGGCCTTGATGATCTCGTCGGCCCGCTCGTTGGTGTACTGGCCCCAGTTGCCCGACCAGTTGTTGGGCATGCCAACCCACTCGGAGCTCAACAGGTTACGGATGCGGCCCCAGGGCTCGGAGGGAGCGGTGGAGTTGGTCCACATCATAAAGATGTCAAACTCTACGCTGTCGGGATTGATAACCACTTGATCGTAGAAGGCGGACTCCTGCGGGAACTGAGAGGTGATCTCAATGCCGATCTTGGCGCCGGCGGCGGCCACGATTTCGATGGTGGCTTCCCAGTCAGACCAGCCGAAGGGGCAATGGGCTGTGAGGGAGATCTTTTCGCCGTTGAAGGTACGCCAGCCGTCGGCATCCCGCTCAAAGCCAGCTTCGTCCAGCAGCGCATTGGCGGCGTCGATATCGTTGCCAACCCATTGCAGCGCAACGATTTCCGGATCATCCCTGTGGTACAGGGCCTGCTCGCCGGGGGTGGGGTTCATTAGGGAGCGCGGCACTTGCTCGAAGGTGGGGCTCTGGCCGGTCATGGCGTTCTGGTTGATGGCATCGTAGTCCACCGCCCAGGCGATGGCCTGACGCAGGGCGCGCTCGCGCATGATTTCCACGTTCTGGTTAAAGAAAATGGTGGGCATGTTAACGCACAGGCCGTAGGGCGGCTCATCCATAAAGGTGGAGATGGGCAGGCCTTCTGCTTCCCACAGCAGATGGATGTTGTCGATAAAGGCTTGGCTTACGTCAATCTCACCGGCCACCAGGGCATTCTTGATTCCGGCGTTGTCGGCGTAAATCATGGCCACAAGGTACTTGGGTACGGGCAGCTGGCCCCACATGGAATCATCCTGGCCCCAGTAGTTGTCATCGCGGACCAGAACGATGCGGGTGTCGTCGGTAAAATACTTGGTGTAGGGGCCCGACCACATGATGTCATCGCCGGGATCGATGTTCACAGCCGCGGGATCGCCACCGGTGCGCTCCATCAGCGCCTCAAGCCAAGCTTTTTGCAGAATGTACTGCTGGCTGATGAACTGGGTTACCATCAGCGAGTTGGCGGGCTGGCCGTCTACCAGGGTGGCTTGCACTTCAACGGTTTCTTCATCTAAGGCGACCACGTCGGCCACGAACGGCGTCCAGTTGGCATTTGCCTGGGGGGTGGAGAATCCGGCCTGCCAGGTGGCGGCGGCGTCGTGGGCGGTGACCTTGGTTCCGTCGGCCCACATGGCGGCGGGTTTGATTTTGTAGACGATGCCGGTGCGCTCTTCATTCCAGGCGAAGTCGCCGTCGGCCAGCAGCGGGTACAATTGGCCGTCCATAGCGTTGTACATGTACGGGGTTTCGAACATCATGGTGCGTGAGCCGCCGCCATTTTGATCGTTGGCCCAGTTGCTGGCATTGCCCATCAGCGGGCTCCAGCCGGCCGCCGGGCTCCATGCCAGGCCACCAAAATACAACGTTTCGTTGCGGGGCAGTTCGGTGACCATGTCACCGGCGCTGGCCAGGCCGATCGGCAGTACCAAACACAGCGTCAGAAGTAAGGCGATCCATTTGGTCTTCATTCTTTTCCCTCCTGCGATTTATTGTGGATGGGATCATCATGAAACAAAAATAGAAACGTCTTGAATTTAAAACGTTTTCCGAGATCCTCATGATCCCATCACTAATTATACAAATTATAGCGTTTGGACAAACACTCTTCATATAACCAAATATAATAACCGCTTGATGGTTATAGAATCGCGAACCATGATACGGTTACAATGCCTGTGTGCGTGGGAGGTGCAAAGATTGTTTCAGATCCAAAAAGGCAAACCGGAAGCCAATGTTCCCCGTACCATTCGTTTTACGGAGCCGCTTTTTGAGGAGTTAAACGAAACCGCCGCAATGCATGAGGTGTCGTTTAACGCCCTTGTTTTACAGTGTTGCAGGTATGCGCTGGATCAAATGGCAAAGGCAACCGATATAATAGAAAAATGAAAGGGGCGTGCCTGCTATGCGGGTTACCAAACGACCGGGTGCATCCATAACGAAAGGGGTTGATGCCAAAAAGAAATAGGAGTGAACATATGGCCAATACAAATACGAATACAAACACATTAGATATGACCCAGGGGCGGCCCGCCGGCCTGCTGGTGCGGTTTGCGGTACCCCTGTTGCTTTGCAGTATGCTGCAAGCGTTTTATTCCCTGGTGGACAGTTTGGTGGTGGGGCGGCTGTTGGGTGTGGACGCCTTTGCCGCCATCGGCGCATCTTGGTTTACGTATTGGTTGCTGCTCAGCACAATTATGGGCCTTTCACACGGCTTTGGCACGGTGTTTGCCCAGCGTTTTGGGGCAAAAAACCTGCCTGGGCTGCGCAAAGCCTTTGCCACCGC
>WQXF01000057.1 GCA_009784985.1 Clostridia bacterium
CACAGCAAGTCTAGCGGCAAGCGGCGCAGCAGGGGCTTCTCCCGCGCCACCAAGTGGAGCCACAGCAACAATGGCGGGAACACAAAACTCATGGTGTCGGTATAGAATGCCGCGCTCCCCACATAGTAGGGCGGCAGGATCAAAAACACCGCCGCGCATACAAAGGCCGCCGCATATCCGGCAATCCTTCGCAGTATGTCGATGCACAACAGGATGGAGGCAGTAATAAGCAAGCTGTTTAAGATCACCGCAGCCAAGAAATACTGATCGCTCCCCAGCCGGTCTACCACCCAAAACAGCCCGGCCAGCACGGTTGTGAGCCCTAGGTTGTTGGGGAAAAAAGCAAAGTATTTCATTCCGGCGTCGTCAAAGGCATAGGACCCCTCCTCCGCCCACCGGATCGCGCCATGGTACACATGGCCAAAATCGGCAAAGGGATCGATCTCCAAGAGCATACCAAGCAAACTCTGGACCACCGGCAGCAGCGCCAACAAACCAAACAGCAAAAAGGGATAAACTCGCCGGAGTTTTCTCTCTTCACGCCGCCGCAAAAAGCGATAGAACAAAAACAGCGCAACCAAACTCAGCACGCAAGTGAAGAAATAAATCAGCGGCGGGTGTTCTTTCCTCAACCCTATAGACACCAAGCTAAACCCATAAGCCAGCAGGAAAAGCGTAAATGCAATTCTCTTAAGCCAAATTGTAACCTTTTGCATGCCGTGTCCTCTCCTTTGTGCCATTTTGTGTATCATTCTAGCACTTATAGCAAATGAAATCCACAATTCATGCCAAAAACCCATACAGGCACTAGCCAAAGTCTGTGTTTCGCGCTACAATAGGACTTGATCGTTTTATTGTGGAGGCGCGTGCATGCCGGAACTCGGCAAAGAGCATTCTGTAATCGTGTTGGACTTGGAGTGGAACCAACGCTATGGCCGCCAGCAAGGTTTTTTGACGTCGCTGGCCCAGGAGATCGTGGATATCGGGGCGATAAAGCTGGATGCGTCGTTACGTATAGCCGGGCAGTTTCAAGCGTCGGTAAAGCCGGTGGTGCATCCGGTGATGCACCGGCATGTGCGGCGGCTCACCGGCATCAGCGACGAGGACTGCCGCGAGGGCGAACCCTTCCGCGAGGCGGGTGAGGCTCTCAAGGCCTTTTGCGGCAAAGATTTTATTCTCTGCACCTGGGGGCCGGACGACTTCCCGGTGCTGCAACGCAACTTGGCGTACTGGATGGCGCCGCAAGACTGGCTCCCCGATCCCGTGGATGCCCAAAGGATGTATTCCCTGTTGCAGTGTGATGGAAAAATTCGCCAAGTGAGCCTGCAAGACGCCATGGACGCGCTGGAACTCCCGCTGGAATTGCCCTCCCACCGGGCGCTGCATGACGCGTACCACGCAGCCCAGGTGGTAAGGCGCTTGCATGCCATCGCCGCGTCGTTGCCCAAGGACGATCCGCGCTTGCGGGCCATGAACCCGCACGGGCAACAAACGGAGACAAGCAGGAGCCTGCGTGTCACAGCCCACCGCACTATCGAATCCTTGCTGGCGGACGAAGTTTTGTTTGCATCGCTCTGCCCCGGCTGCGGAGAGCCGGGCCAGCCTCTTTCAGGCCGGCGGCATATCCCCGACAAACGAATGCTGGAACAGTATGCCGCCTGTGAACATCACGGTTACTTCCGGGCACGGTTTTTGCCCCAGCGTACCGCCGATGGCACACTAAGCCTGTGGACCTGGGCCACCCCGGCCACCGAGCAACAGGTGCGCCTATATGTCAATGCCATCACCCCGTCCAAGCGCCGCAACCGGCGCCGGGGCCGGGAAAATAGAGCGTAAAAGGAGCCGCTATGCAGATACCCGTGATCAAACAAAAACCACGATGGATACGCCTCGGCCTGGTGGTTGCGGGGTTATTGCTGCTGATCGCAGCAGGTTTGTGGATAGCCCAGCGTGCCACCGTGCCCACAGGCGTTCAACATTACTTGTTTGCGGGTAAAGACAACTGGGGAAGCCTGGCCACAGCCGAGCAAGGCCGCGCCGACGCCATCTTATTGATTACCCTGGATTCCGATGCAAAAAGTGTGTCCATGACCTCTTTTTTGCGCGATACCATGGTGGACATGCCCGGGGGAAGCAGAAACCGCCTGAACACCCTGGCGCGGATCCACGGCGATGAGGCGTTGCGCACATACGTTGAAGACACCTACGCCTTAGACCTGGCAGGCATGTTCAGCATCAATTTTTCCGGCGCGATGCAGGTAATTGACGCCCTGGGCGGGGTCACCATCAACTTAACGCGGGCGGAGGTTTCTTATCTGCGGCGGGCGGTGGGCGATTTTGGCCCGGAATATATATTGCGGGAGGGCCCGTGCAGGCTCAACGGCGCCCAGGCCCTGAGCTACATGCGCTGCCGCAACCTGGACAGCGACTTTGGCCGCATCGACCGCCAGGCCAACATGCTGGCCGCGCTGATGCAAGAAGCCCGGGGCATGTCGCTGAACAAGGTATTGCGTGTTGTGCCGGAGGTGATGGGCAACTATGCCACCGGCCTGAGCCTGAGTGAGCAATTGACCCTGGCCCGGCACTTATACGCATTGCGCAACGCACCGCTGCGCCGCCACCAGCTCCCTGCCCCAGGCACCTATCGTTACACATCGGTGGGCGGCTCATCCATGCTGCGAATCAACGTGGAAAAGAACAAAGAGTTGCTTCAGGCGTTCCTGGCGGGGGAGTAATTATAAGCATTCCTCATGCTTTTACATAAAAGTTGTGTTTTTAACAAAGAAAGCGTTGCCAAGTGTGTCGTTTTCAGGTACAATTTGTGTAGGCTTATTTTTTATTTAAGAAAAACTACATACCAAAGCGAGCACTTGGTGCAACAATCGGATCATAATTGAGCATGGAGGCATAAAAACACATGATTAAGATTCTGCTCATTGAGGATGACCGTGATATTCAGAGCATCAACTCCTTTTTTCTGCGCAGCAAGGGCCACGACGTAGCCTGTGCCTTTTCCTGCGCGGAAGGGTACGAAAAGGCGCAGAGTTACGTGCCCGACTGCATCGTGCTGGACGTAAACCTGCCAGACGGTACCGGGCTGGAACTGTGCCCGCGCCTGCGCACTATCACCGAGTCGCCCATCATCTTCCTGAGCTGTATGGACACGGAGGATGACAAAATCGCCGGCCTGCTCACCGGCGGCGACGACTATATCACCAAACCCTATTCGGTGAAGGAATTGGAAGCCCGCATCCAGGTGAGCTTGCGCAAGCGCACGCTGCCCGCCCAGGGCTCCAATGCAGTCCAGCTCAACGTGCTGGAGTTCCCGCCCCTGCGCATCGATCTAACCTTCGAAAAGGTGTTTGTGGGCGACGTGCCCCTCAACATCTCCAAAAAGGCTTTTGGCATGCTCACCGTGCTGGCCCAGCATCCGGGGGAGTGCATCAGCGCCGAGCAACTGTACGAAACCGTGTGGGAGATGACCAGTCTGGGCGATCTGCGCACCGTACACGTTCACATCTTTAATTTGCGCAAGTGCCTCGATCAGGCGATGCCGGAGTATCAGGTGATCCGCACCGCCTGGGGCAAAGGGTATTGTTTTGTGCCCCCCGGTGGGCAGGAGGCGGCTGACGAATGAAAAAATCGGTAACGCTTCGCGGCGTGCTGCTGGCGTTGCTGATCGCGTCGCTTCCGGTGTGCCTTGTGGGGCTTATCGTGTTGGATCGCGCCACCGCCGTGTGGGTGCAGCCGGTGGATGGCAGCGTTACGGTGCGCGCCAACGCCTCGAAACCCCTGGCTATCGAGGCGGATTGGGTCCGGGCCTATGAGGATCCGGCCACCGGGGAGGCCGTGGTTAGCGCCTTTTTATACCTGGATGTAGAGGAGCCTCAGCAACTGGCGCTGGTGGTTCGTTCTTCCCATGAGTTGGTGGCGGTAAACGCCAACGGCAGAACCTGGTCGTGGAGCAGGCCGGAGCGGCTGTCGGGCACAACGGTGCCCCTGCCTCAACAAACCGGCCTGCTGCCGGTAGAGGTGATGCTGCGCAATCCCGGCGATCTGCCGCCGCCTCTGTTGCTGCTGGGCACCATACGGCAGATGACCGTGGTGCAAAACGCGCGTACCATCCTGGTGTCCATCATGTTTACCGTGCTGCTCACCGGCGCGGCGATGATGCTGCTCAACTACCTGCTCCAGGGCCGGGAGATGTCGGTGCTGGCGCTGTGGCTGGCCTATATGCTGCTGCTGGTGTCCCAGATCGACATGCTGCTGCCCCAAAGCCACGCCTCCAACATCATTCACCAAACCGCCATGCTGCTGCTGGGCGCAGCGTTGTGCTGTTCGGCCAGCCTGCGCCTGGACGGCTCCCGGGAAGCATGGCTGTTGCTACTGCTGCTAGTGGCGGATATCGGCCTGGCGATAGCCTGGCTCTTTGGCTCTTGGCTGTTTCAAACCGCACCGTTACTCTGGCTGGCCCAGCCCATGCAGATCGTGGGCTTTGGGCTGGCCGCCTGCTTTGCCTTTTATGGCCTGTTGCGAAGCGGCTCCCGTGGCCGCAATATAGACCGGATGATGGACATCGCCCTGCTGCTGCAGTTGGTAGGCCTGGGCGCCGATCTGATGCTGGATCGCAGCCGGATGCTGGTGCTCTCGCCCGTGCTGGTGTTCTCTTGCGCCATGGCCATCGTGCATCTATGCCTAGCCGCCCTCAAACAGGCCCGAGACCGTGCCAACAGCGAAGCCCTGGAAAGGCAGCTGGAGCAGCGCGTAGCCGCCCGCACCGAGGAATTGCGCTTTGCCAACGAGCAGCTCTCCCGCATCGACGCTTCCCGGGGCGAGTTCTTTTCCCACATTGCCCACGATTTGCAATCGCCCCTCACCATCATCCGCGGCAGCCTGGATCTGATCACCGACGGCACCCCGGTCACCGACGAGGAGCGGGAGAATTACTTGGTGATGGCCAAAGCCAGCGCTGTAAAACTCACCAACCGCATCAAGGCGCTCCGGGGCCTGGCCCTAATGGAAGAAACCGAATTCTCACCCAAGATGCACAAGCTCCAGCCCCTCATCGCCGAATATGTAGAAAGCTGGCGCGGGCTGTATGCCAACAACAAACTCAAGTTTGTGGTAAGCGGCAACGCGGAAGAAATGGCCATGTTGGATCCGCCTTGGCTGCAAAACGCCCTGGAGCGGCTGGTGTCCAACGCGGTGCGGTACACGCCGCCCGGCGGCACCATTACGGTAGCCTGGGAACGGGAAAACTTTGGCGTGCAGCTCAGCGTAAAAGACACGGGCTGCGGCATCGCCGAAAGCGACATGCCCGCGCTGTTTAATAAGTTTTACGAGGGCTGGAACTCCCAAGAGGGCCTGGGCATCGGTCTGGCCGTGGTACAGCGTGTAGCCCAGCGTCACGGCGGCCGCGTATGGGCGGAGAGCTCCCCCGGCCATGGGGCGACGTTTACGATTTTCTTCCCAGATTTGCCGGCGTACCCTTCGCGCGGGCAGTAAATAACGGCAGGCACCCATGTAGGGGCGAAATCCATTTTCGCCCTAAATTCGTCCGCAGTGTTTCGGGCGGATATGGAATCCGCCCCTACAATTGATTTGCATTTATATTTATAGTAAACAAAGGCTACGGCAGAGTTACCTCTTTTGCCGTAGCCTCTATTCACTATTAACTATAAACTATTCTCTTACTTTCCCCCAGAACACAATACCCAAAACCCCCGGCCCCGTGTGGGTGGCGATCACCGGGCCCACCAGGTGGATGCATACCGAGCCGGGGCTGCACTTGTCGCGCAGCATCTTTTCCAGCAGTTGAACGTCTTCCAAGCAATCGCCGTGCATCAGGTGCACCTCTTGGTTCTCGATGTCCTCGGCGCGATCCAAAAAGCGCTCCAGCAGGGCGGCGATGGCCTTGCGGCGGCTCTGCACCTTGCCGTCTTGCACCAGTTGGCCTGCGCCGTTTTCTTTTAGCAGGGGTTTGATGCTTAACACCGTGCCCATCAGAGCCGTAGCGCCGCTTACCCGCCCGCCGCGCTTAAGGTGAAACAGGTCGTTCACGGTAAAGTAAGCATTGGAGCGCAGCTTGTTTTCTTCAACCCAGGCGGCCACTTCTTCGATGGTTTTGCCCTGGTCGCGCAGCTCGGCGGCGCGGCGTACGATTTGCCCCTGGGCCATGGAGATGGACAGGGTGTCCACCATGATCAGCTTGCGCTGGGGATACTCGGCCCGCAGTTCCTCTGCGGCCTGCACCGCGCATTGAAAGTTGCCGCTCAGGGCAGACGAAAAACCGAGATAGAGCACATCCAGGCCCTCGCGAACGTAAGGCTCAAAAAACTCCCGGATCTCGGTGGCATTGCACATCATGGTGGTGGGCATTTTCCCCGTGCGCAATTCTTGGTAAAAGGCAGGTACGTCAATCTTTTCCCCCAGGTCGTAGTGATAAACTTGGCCGTCCATGGTGTAGGGCATCCGTAAAAAGTCCAAATGAAGTTCTTGCACCCATGAAAAAGGAATCTCGGCATCGGAATCGGTCAGCAGTTTAAAGCTCATTTCTCAACCACCTTTCTTGTCGTATTATGGTAATGAGGGGCGCTCTATATCGTATTATAGCATAAATGGGGATTAAGGCAAGGTGCTCAGATCATTCTGCAAGCGCCTCACCTAGCACACGAAGGTTGTGCTCCATAGCGTGCTCCCAAGCCATGGGATCGCCATCACGAATGCCCACGGATAGGGTCTCGCACAGGGCGGTAGGCAGCCCGCCCAAGCCATGGAGAGCCAGGGGCGCTTCTTGTTCCAGGAGCAGCACCGCCCCTGCATGGGGCACAAGCAGTTCCTCCAGCCCGGTGATATCCCAAGGGAAGGGCAACATCGAAGGATCCCGTTCGATCACAAACACCACGTCAAGCCCGGCGTCCTGGGCCAGATAAGCCAGCGCCGGATGGGCCACCACCACGGGCCGCCCCTGATAAAGAGCCATCTTTTGAACCAAACGAAGCCCCATTTGTTCGATGCGCACCTGGGCCGCGTTGTTGGCGGCAATGTAGGCTTCCGCCCGCTCCGGGTCTAGCTGGGCCAGGCCCGCGGCCATGCCATCCACGATGCGCGCCCAGCGCCTGGGCGAAAGCCAGGTGTAGGGGTTGGGGGCCGGTGCGGTATCTTCGTCGGGATCCAGTATCCGGCCGGGCAAATGATCGATATATTCCCCAGCCACCAGCATCGGCCTGTTGCCCTCGGCCAGAAACACCGGCAAAAACTCCTCCAGCCCGCCACCCATCATCAGCAGCGCATCGGCCTGCATGGTCCGGGCCCAATCCAGCTCACTCAGCTGAAAATCTTCTAGATACCCGCCCTGGGGCTGTAAAAACATTTCGATGCGCACCTCGTCCACATCCCCGGCGATTTGCAGCGCCGCCAGGTACACGGGATAAAACGATGCGGAGAACAACACCCCTTCTCCTTTTTCTTCTTCGACAGGGGTGGCAACACAGCCCGCCAGCAATACGCACAGGCTCAATATAAAAAACAATCGGGCACGGAGGGCCATGCCTACTCCACCACCGCGCCCCGGCTGGCCGAGGATACCATCCGGGCATACCGGGCCAAGTAGCCCTTGTCCACACGAGGCGCAGGGGCCTGCCAAGCCGCGCGGCGGCGCTCCAACTCGGCACCATCCACCAGCAGGGACAAACCGCCTGCCGGAATATCGATGGCGATCATATCCCCCTCTTGTACCAGCGCGATAGGCCCGCCGGAAGCAGCCTCGGGGGATACATGGCCAATGGCTGCGCCCCGGGTTGCGCCGGAAAAGCGGCCATCGGTAATCAGTGCCACCTGCTTATCCAAGCCCATACCGGCGATAGCGGAGGTAGGAGCCAGCATCTCGCGCATACCGGGGCCACCCCGGGGACCCTCGTAGCGGATCACCACCACATCGCCTGGCACAATGCGCCCGGCGTAAATCGCCTCTATCGCTTCATCCTCACTGTCAAATACCCGGGCCGGGCCACGATGGGCCAGCATCTCTTCCGCCACTGCCGAACGTTTCACCACCGCGCCGTCGGGGGCCAAATTGCCCCGCAGGGCCATCAGTCCACCGGTAGGGGAATAAGGCTGGTCAAAGGCACGGATCACGTCCCGATCCAGGCATAGGGCTTGCATCGCCTGTTCCCCTATGGTTTTGCCGGAACAAGTTTGCGCCTGCTCTCGCAGCAATCCGCGGCCCATCAGCTCGTTTAATACTGCCTGCACCCCGCCTGCGGCGTACAGATCCTGCACATGATGGGGTCCTGCCGGGGCTAGCCTGCACAGGTTGGGCACCTGGGCGCTCACCTGGTTGATCATGTCCAGGTCAAAATCCACCCCAGCCTCGTGGGCGATGGCCGCCAGGTGCAGCACCGAATTGGTGGAGCAGCCCAGGGCCATATCCAGCGCCAGGGCGTTGTGTACGGCGTCGGCGGTAATCAGTTGATCGGGGGTGAGGCCTTCGGCCAGCATGTGTACAATGCGTTTACCGGCAGCCTTGGCCAGCCGGATCCGAGCGGCGTCCACCGCCGGGATGGTGCCATTACCGGGCAGGGCCATGCCCAGAGCCTCGCACAGGCAGTTCATGGAGTTGGCGGTGAACATGCCCGCACAGGAGCCGCAACCGGGGCAGGCCGCTGTTTCGATTTCGCCCAATCCCCGATCATCCAGCATGCCCGCCTTGTGGGCGCCCACGGCCTCAAACACGCTGCTTAGGTCCAGCCTTTTTCCCCGAAGGCTACCGGCCATCATCGGCCCGCCGGATACCACGATGGCGGGCAGGTTGAGCCGGGCAGCTGCCATCACCATGCCGGGTACGATCTTGTCGCAGTTTGGTATAAATACCAGGGCGTCCAGGCCGTGGGCCAGGGCCATGGACTCACAGGAATCGGCGATAAGCTCACGGGAAGGCAACGAGTAACGCATGCCCGCATGGCCCATGGCGATGCCGTCGCAGATCCCTATGGAAGGAAAAGAGATGGGTGTCGCCCCGGCCATCCGGATGCCGTCTTTGACTGCCTGGGCCAGCATACCCAGATGGGCATGGCCGGGCACACACTCGGATTGGGCGCTCACCACGCCGATCAGCGGGCGGGCTAATTCTTCATCGGTCAAGCCAAGGGCCTTCCACAGGGAGCGGTGGGGGGCCTTTTCCGGGCCGGTTTTTACGGCGTCGCTTCTGAGCATGATTGGTTCATCCTCCATTATGGTTTTCACATTGTTACATCTCCGGCCCGGCCGGAAAGATTATTTCGCAAAGCGGCAGCGCGCTTTGCAGCTCGTCAATCTGTTCTTGGGTGAGCGAATTGCCCGAGAGATTCAACACCCGCAAATTTTTCAGTGATTGCAGAGGCGTTATGTCCTCAATCCCATTCCACCGAAGATCCAGCTTTATCAAGTTGGTTAGGGATTGAAAAGGGCTTAGGTCACTGATGTTATTATCGTGAAATTCCAGCTCCCTTAATGCCGGCAGATTCCGCAGCGCATCAAAAAGAGCATGTTCGGAACTGTCGAATCCAGTAGTAGCCAAACGAATCCGGGTTAGGTGGGGCAGATTCGCCAATAAGCTCAGATCCAAATTCCTCACGCTGTCCCACTGCAAAAGAAACTCCGTTAGATTCGGCAGACTTGTAAACACCTCAAAATCGCCTTTGGTGATGCTGCAGTCAAACAAATCGATAGAGGTCAAGTTGGTCAAACCGGCAAGGTAGCTTGTGTCAATAATGGTCAGTGTACCGATAAGATGAGTCATGTTGTGTAAATCCGCAAAAGAGCTTTGATCTTCCACGCCCCCGACCGCGAGATTAAGGTGTGTGAAATTTGGCAGGTTTGCGAGAAATCGAAAATCCTTTGCGCGACTATTTTCCGATAACTGGAAATATATCAGGCTTGTTAAGCCGCCAAGCGGGCTTAAATCAACACCGCCTTGCATATCACCGTCCCAAAAAACTGTGCTCAAATAAAGATGGGTTAGGTTTGATAGACTCGCAAGGGAACTCACGTCCTTGGCGTTTTCCACAGCACAATCCAATGCAAACTCCGCCAAATTCTGCATTTTTGCCAATGCTTCGATCCCGCTTGGCAAGTACGACACAGTGATGTCCAAAGACCTTAATTGGCTCAGTTCCGCAAGGGAAGCCCAATTCGCCTCACCATAATAAGGAGACAGTTTGAGCGTTTGAAGGGCGGGAAGGTCCCGCAGCGGCGAGAAATCGATATGGAGGGCCTGATCAAGGAAAAGGCTATGCAGCAAGGGGCAGCGGCGGAAATCCTCCAGCGATTCGATTGTTACCTCCCGAATCCAAGAATCCCCATCGAATGACGCCGGCGGAAACTCGGTTATACTTTCCCACTCGCTTACGGTAAAAAACTCGTTCTCTCCCTTTTCCCAATAACGGCGCGCCTTCGCCTCCACCCCGGCGTCGGCAAATCGGTACGCGTCCGGATCGGAAGGCTGTGTGGCCTCCGCTCCGGCGCGGGCGACAGAAGCCGACAGCATCAGAACCCCAAATATGCACGCAACCAGCAGCTTTTTGATCGCCCGGTTCATCCTTGCACACCTCCTCGCCTACTTCATCTCTTTCGCACCCATCGCCCAGGTCATCTTGGAGCGCAGGTCTTTGCCCACTTCCTCCAGCAAACTGTTCGCCTCAATGCGGCGCTTGGCGCCAAAATAGGCGCGGCCCGACTGGTTTTCCAGTATCCAGCGGCGGGCAAAGTCGCCCTCCTGGATCTCGCTGAGCACCCGCTTCATCTCTTTTTTGGTCTCCTCGGTGATCAGCCGCTGGCCCACCGTGTAGTCGCCATACTCGGCGGTATCCGAAATCGAGTAGCGCATGCCCGCAAAACCGTGGGCAAAAATCAGATCCACGATTAGCTTCATCTCGTGCACGCACTCAAAGTAGGCGGATTCGGGCTGGTACCCGGCCTCCACCAGGGTGTCGAACCCGGCTTTCATCAACGCAGTGACGCCGCCGCACAACACCGCCTGTTCGCCGAACAAGTCCGTCTCCGTTTCTTCTTTAAAGGTGGTTTTGAGTATCCCGGCCCGTGCCCCGCCGATGCCCGCAGCGTAAGCCAGCGCAGTGTCTTGGGCATGGCCGCTGGCGTCTTGGTACACGGCGATCAGATCGGGCACACCCTTGCCCTCTACATATTGGCTGCGCACCGTGTGGCCCGGCCCCTTGGGCGCAACCATGATCACGTCCACATCGGCCGGCGGCTGAATCTGCCCAAAGTGAATGTTGAACCCGTGGGCAAAGGCCAGGGTCATGCCGGGTTTAAGATAGGGCGCGATATCCGCCTTGTACATGGCGGCCTGGAGCTCATCGTTGATCAGGATCATGATCAGATCTGCCTTTTGGGCGGCCTCTGGGGTGGTGGCAACGGTAAGGCCGTCGGCTTCGGCCTTTTGCCAGCGGGGCGAACCCTTGCGCAGCGCCACAATCACGTTGATACCCGAGTCTCTTAAGTTAAGTGCGTGGGCGTGGCCCTGGCTGCCGTAACCCACCACGGCCACGGTTTTCCCCTTCAACAAGTCCAGATTACAATCAGCCTGATAAAACATTTGCGCCATAAAGCATTCCTCCTACATTTCGTATATCACTTCCGGTCATCGATCAGGGCCTCCAAACTACGGTCATACATCCGCTCGGCCTCATTGGTAAAAAAGCAGGCCGGGAATTCCTCGCTCCGCCGGTGATAGGCGATGCATTCGCAGCACTTGCCTCGCCGGGGGCAGGCGTAGGTGCAGTTGCATTTGATGGTATCGTTGTGTTTGCAGGGCATGGGAGCACTTCCTTTCTCTTGAAAATAAATAGCTGTGCCGCTGGAGGGAATCCCTCCACCGCTGCGGCGGTCCCCCTCCCTTTAGCAAGGGAGGTTTTAGGGGAGTAAATCGGGGTTGCTGTTCTTTTCTGTCCGGAGTAGTTGACCAATCACTTTATCAATCGTGTTGCATACGTTTTCGTAATCTGCATCAACTGCGGTATTCGCAAACCGGAGAACTGTCAATCCATATCCCTGCAAGTACTGTGTACGTTCAAAATCATGGGCAACTCCTTGTTTTCTATCGTGCTGGCTCCCATCTATTTCGATAACCAAGCGTGCTTTTGAACAGAAGAAATCCACAATGAAGCGATCAATAACCTTTTGGCGAAGGATAGGAATGGGGTAGCCCCACAAAAAACCGTACCATAATTGTTTTTCCTGCGGTGTCATGGCTTTGCGCAAGGCTCTTGCGTTTGGCGTTAGCGTCGGGTTATGTTTGCGTTTCATGATCGCTCCTTCGTCCCTAACCCCTACCTCCCTTGCCAAAGGGAGGGGGACCGCCGCAGCGGTGGAGGGATTCACAACCTCTGCGCCGACTGCTTAATATCCCCCGGCCCACGCTGCAGCGCGATGGCCCCGGTGCGCACCATCTCCACAATGCCGTAGTCGGTAAGCAGGCCCAGCAGTGCGGCAATTTTGTCATCTTCGCCGGTGATCTCCACGGTGAGGGTTTCCCTTGTGACATCCACAATGCGGGCGCGGAAGATGTCCACCACCCGCATCACCGCGTCCCGGCTTTGCATGTCGGCGCGCACTTTTACCAGCACCAGCTGGCGTTCGACGGCCTGGCCGGCATCCAGTACCAGCACCTTTTGCACGCAAATCAGCTTGTAAAGCTGCTGCACCATTTGATCCACCAGGGCGTGATCGCCATGGACAGTCACAGTGATGCGGGAGAGCTCAATGTCTTCCGTGGGCCCCACAGCTAGGCTGTCGATGTTAAAGCCCCGGCGGCTGAACAGCCCGGACACACGGGACAGCACGCCCGGCTGGTTTTGCACCAACACGCTGATTACATGGCGGCCCAGGGCATCACTTTTGCGCGGTAAAAAAGCGTTTCGGGTTTCCATGGGGGTGTTTTCATCATTCCAGTCTTGCGACATGCATGACCCTCCTTGATAATTCTACTTGAAAATGCGGGGCCTTAAGCTTTTTAGCAGCTCCGGGTAATCTATTTCTTCAGGATACCGCTCAAATTCGCTGGCTTCATAAAAAGAGTAATACATCCATTCGCCGTTCATCTCCTGAACAAAATAAGTTCCCGTGTCTCCATCGTAGACCCATATCCTACTCACTTCCGGATTTGGATCCCAAAAAATGAAATTACTGAATCGTAAGTATACCAGGCGCTTCGCTTCATGCATCTCCTCACGCACTTCATCATTTGAATAGACAATAAACTTGGCGGCGCGCGATGTCTCCGTATCAGAGCGGACGCATTCCATCACATATTTTCCACTCGGTGAAACCAGCGACCGCTCAAAATCAAGCAAAAGGGATACGTCTATTCCTTCCTCATCGTAAATGCGGCCAAGGGATGTAGCAGCAGCGGTGCACGCAAGGATAAGGAGCAGTACCATAACCACATAAATTACGACACTCTTTTTTCTCATGAACTACACCAAACAAAACTCATTAATCGGCTGGCCCGGCGCCACCATGGGTGTCACCATCTCGTCGATGTTGAGCAGGCACTCGATCAGGCAGGGCAACCCGGCGGCGATCCCCTCGCGGAAGGCCTGTTCAAACCCGGCCACGGTATCCACCTGATGGCCTGTGATCCCGTAAGCCTGGGCCAGCTTCATAAAATCCGGGCCACGATCCAGCGTGGTATTGGAATAATGCTTGTCAAAGAATAACGTTTGCCACTGGCGCACCATGCCCAACGTGCCGTTATTCATCAGCACAATCACCACCGGGATGCCATAGTGGGCCAGGGTGGAAAGCTCGGTAAGGTTCATGCGGAAGGAACCGTCGCCGGTAACCAGGGCCACGGGCTTGCCGGTGGCCATCCGCGCACCCATGGCCGCGCCCATGCCAAAACCCATGGTGCCCAACCCGCCGCTGGTGATGCATTGGCGGGCTCGGTTAAAGGGGAAGTGCTGGGCCGTCCACATCTGGTGCTGGCCCACATCGGTGGCTACGGACAGGCTGCCGCCGCTCACCCGGTGCATGGTGTGCAAAATGTTGCGTGGCGTAAAGGCATGGGGATCGCCCGGCTCAACCTCCCGCAGCGCCATGATGTCCTGGTTCCAGCGCAGGTGATCCTGGGCCTCCAGGCGCTGATTGAGCAAACCCACCACCACACGGGCATCGCCGGTGATATGCAGCCGCGCATTGATGTTTTTGTTGATCTCGGCACGGTCGATGTCGATATGGATCACGCGGGCGTTGGGCGCAAAGGTTTGGGCATTGCCCAGGGCACGATCAGAGAAGCGGGCGCCCACCGCCACCAGCAAATCGCATTGCTGCATAGCCGTGTTGGCCGCCCTGGAACCGTGCATGCCCAACAAGCTAAGATAGCGCGGCGTTTGCGGATCATACGCGCCTAGACCCATCAGCGAAGACACCACAGGCGCGTCCATCTTGTCGGCCAGCTCCTGCACGGCCAGAGTGGCGCCGGAGTTCACCACGCCCCCGCCCACGTAAAGCAACGGGCGCTGGGCCTGGAGGATCAGGGCGGCGGCTTTATCAAGTAAAGGAGCGATCCGCGCCGCAAACTGTTGCAGCTTCTCGCCCTTGGGCCGCAATTGCAGCGCCGGATGATCCGGCGGATAGTCGGGGATCAGATCCTCGCCCGCTGCCGGCTCAAAGGAGCATCGCGCGATCTGCACATCCCTGGGGATGTCCACCAGCACCGGGCCGGGCCTGCCGCTGGCGGCGATAAAAAATGCCTCGCGCAGGGTGGCGGCCAGCTTGCGTACATCGCTTACCACAAAGCTGTGCTTGGTAACGCTCATGGTGATGCCTACGATGTCGGCCTCCTGAAACGAATCGGTGCCGATCAGGGTTTGGGGCACGTTGCCGGTTACATACACCACGGGCACGCTGTCCATATAGGCGGTGGCGATGGGGGTTACCAGGTTGGTGGCGCCGGGCCCCGAGGTGGCGATGCACACCCCCGGCTTGCCCGATGCCCGTGCGTAGCCGTCGGCGGCGTGACCGGCATGCTGCTCGTGGGCGGTGAGGATGTGGCGTACCCGGTCGCGATAGGCATAGAGTGCATTGTAGATGGGCAGCACCTGCCCGCCCGGAAAGCCGAACACCGTATCCACGCCCTGTTCAATCAGGCATTCCAGCAATATGTCTGCCCCGCTGTATGTTTTCTGTACGCTTTCCGGCATGCTGTTTCCTCCCATTCTACTAAAAAAACACCTTTCAGCCCCATCACTTAGGGCGAAAGGTTGTTCCGCGGTACCACCTAAATTCGCGGCCAAGCCGCGCACTCTGGCCCCCTTTTTACGGCGGGGGCTCCGGCGGGCCTACAGGCGCACAAACATATGCGACGCATTCGACCCACTCGCTCCAAGACGACTGCACCCACACCTTCACGGGAACTTCCCAGCGCCGTTCCCTCTCTGTGCTTCCGGCATGTGTGCGCTTCTTTTCCTTGCGATCAATATGAATTTGTATGCGTGGCATTGTAGCATTTGGGGGTGGGGATGTCAATAAAAAGTTTTTGCTTATGTAAAAAATTGTACTACTGAAACCTCTGCTCCAAAGCATCCTGCAATACACGGGACAAACTCAGCCCGGATGCAGCCACCCGGTCATTCATCCACCTGGGTATGCTGACTGTGCGCTTTACGGCGCGCCCGTCTTTTACATCGGCGCGGATAAGATTCACAAATTCCCTATCGCCTGTCTCTATGCTTTTTGCCTGTGATGCGATGGGCAAATCCAGTTTTTTATCTGCGTGGTATTCAGCCCATTGCGTCAACGCGGATTGGGCCATGTACATGGCGTTAGCTAAGTTTTTCCCCTCGCTGATGCAGCCGGGCAAATCCGGATAGGTTATGGTGTAGCTGCCATCGTCATTGGCGTGGAAAACCGCCGGGTATACATACTCCATGGTGCAGGCTCCTTTCGCCATTTATTTTACCCCTGCCGCCTTTAGGATTGCCCTTGCTGTGTTTTCGTTTATTTCGGTGTGATTAGGAACTTGCACCGGCCTACTGCCTTCCTTTTCGTAGATTGCATGGTCTCCTTTGCGGTTTAAGCAATACCCAGCAGCTTCCAGTTTCTTGATCAAGTCCCTACGCTTCACAGAATCACCGCCTTATGTTCTTACTATACTACGGAAATCATGTATCATCAATACCGAATTTACGTAACCCTTCACCAAAGCTTGACATCTCCCCCAATCTCCGCTATACTCTCCATAATTTCATACGCCCCCACACAAAGACGATGATGGGAACCAAGTGCGTTGCGTTGCCAACAGAGAGCCGGTGGATGGTGTGAACCGGCGGAGCGCCCCGCGTATACCTCCTCCCGGAGTTGCTGACCCGAATGCATCGAATCTATTTCGAAAGTAGGGTTAGACGGCAGGCCCCGTGACCGGCCAAGCCTTATATACACGAGGCGCAAAGGGCCATTTGGCCGAATCAGGGTGGTACCGCGGGAGCAATCTCTCGCCCCTATTCACACATAGTGTGATGGGGGCGTTTTGTATGAGGAGGGACACCCATGGAGAATCACGGCAAGTATGTACCCTTTGTACCCGTTGCGCTGCCCGACCGTACCTGGCCGGATCGCACCATCACCACCGCGCCCCTGTGGTGTTCGGTAGACTTGCGCGACGGCAACCAGGCGCTCATCACCCCCATGAACCTGGCCGAAAAGCTGGAGTACTTCCGGATGCTTACCGACATCGGCTTTAAAGAGATCGAGGTGGGCTTCCCCTCCGCATCCCAAACCGAGCACGCCGTCCTGCGCGCGCTGATCGAAGGCGGCCACATCCCGC
>WQXF01000058.1 GCA_009784985.1 Clostridia bacterium
AAGGGCGTTGCGCCCCCATTGCGGTACAGGTTGATCGTTACATTGGGTTTGGCCAGGCCCGCCGGTGTGTTCACCCAGGTTTTGGTTCCGCTCACCGTAACCTTGGGCATGGTGTAGGTGTAGATTACCTGGTGTACGCCCCCTTCCGTAACGGCATAGGTGAGCGTATAGCCGGTTACAGCGGTGCTCAGGATGCTAAATGTTTGGTTCGCCATGCGGTCGCGGTACGGTACGTTAAACGTGTGCTTCCAATCATTCCCGTCGCCTTGCTGTAGCAGCTGGGTCTTGTAGTTGGCGCTGTTGCGCCGCAGCGTCACCGTCGCGCCCGCAGTCTCGACAGTGTCTCGGGTGGTCTGGGGCGCACCCGTGTGCACCCATACCACTTCCACGTTCCAGAGGTCGTCGGCGCGGTAGGTATTGGTGATGGTCAGCGTTTCGTTGTCAATGGTTTTATCCATACCGCTTGGCACAGTTTGCTCATCTACCCTGTACACGATGGGCGTATCGGTTCCCCTTACGTATATGGGCAGGCCGGTGAACTCATACGTCCATTCATCGCCATTGGCCGGCGTCCCCGTCTGGGTGCTGTTCCTGAATACCGTGTTTCCGGTATCGCTGCGGAACAAGTTCACACGGATCGATTCCTGCGTGTCGAAGCCCGTGCCCAGTATCACCCACTTTTTGGTGGCTGTGATCGTTTGGGTTTTGATAGTGTTGGTGATGGTGGTTCCCTGCCCATTGGCCGCGTCGGCGTAGGTCGTTGTATAGTTGGGATCCACGTTGAGCTCCCGCACCTTGTAGATGTATTCGTTCCCATCGTTATCGTACCGGGGCATCCCGTTAAAACCTAACCCCGACCAGGTAGCGTTGGCGCCGCTGACACCGGTGGATCCGGTGCGGATGACGGGGTCGCCCACGGGCTCGGGTTCGCCACCCTCGATCTCCCGCCACAATTGCAGCTGAACGCTGCCGGGCCGCATGGTGAGGCTATTGTTGTTGTCATTCCATGACTTGGTGGCCGCGACGTTGATCACAGGGCTGGCCACCCTGATGGTGTAGGTGGCGGTCACCGCGTCGCCCAGGCGATTGTACACCGTAACCGTGGCCGTGGTTTCGCCCACCTTTTTACCGTTGGTGGTCACTGTATACGCCTGGGTGGCCGTGGTGGTACCGCCCACCACTTGCTCAATTCCGGCATTGGTGATCGTAACAATATCGTCTTCCGGAAGGCTGAGCACAAACTTGTAGCCCGGATAGGTGGAGCGGCTGCCGTTCATAAAGATGTTAAAGAGGTTGCCCGCACTGTTGACATTGGCCCCGATGGACGCGTTCAGGATGTTGTTGGCCACAATGGTGGGCAGCCGGATAAAGCCCGCGCTGACGTTCAGGAAGCCCGTGGGCGTAACGGTCGGCAGCACCATCCTGCGGGTTTCGCGGTCGAAATCCGAATCCCTGCCATTGGCGGTAAACACTTGATCGCTCTGCTTGGTAAGTTTCCAATCGCCAACGGAGTTTGGCAGATCGATCTCTATGATCTGGCCCGGATCGGTCTTGTAGGTGTACAGGTAGAACCTTCCTGTGGCCGGATCCACGGTGGTGGAGTCGATCACCGTGACGCCGTCGGTGTCAAGCAGCCTTACCGTCACCTCGCCGGCGGTGGGGTAGCGCTCATTGGCGGTGCTGCCGCTCCACAGGCCGTCTTCGTCCCGCAGATCAAAGAATACGAAGCCGCCGCCGGCAGTCACCAATAAGTCGTTGTAGGTATAGGTGCCCAATTGCAGTCTCTCGCTAGCGGAGGGCGGGTCTCCCGGCTTCATTTTAAACGTAAAGCTTCCGCCGATATAGGCATCTTGGGCGCCGAATGAGGCCTTGGGCGGCGCGCTCAGGTTAAGCTTCAAACTCACGGCCCCGTTGGGGGGCAACTCTGTTACCACCACTTTGACGCCGGTAACCAGAGCCCAATCCGCCTCGGTAACCGGAACAAAGCTATAATTGGAGCTTTCGCCGGGATTCGCGGCGGTGGTGTAGGCGAGTATTACGTTGCCGGGGTGGGTCAGTTCGGTGCTGTCCGAAATGATCGTCGGCGCGCCGGTGAGGTACATGTCGTATTGGCTCACAACCGTTTGCAAAGCATTGTTGTCGTCCCTGTATTCCACGCCTACGTTGTTGCGGGGAATCTTAACGTAGGAGGTGAAATCGTGAACCTCCACCATGTCGTCTGCCGTAAAGCCTAGGTAGGCGTCGAGGGTGGTGCGCTCAAAGATGTTAAAGTTGATCTTGCGGTTCACAAAATCATACACGCCGCTTTTGCCCGGCACCAGAGTTACGGCGCGGCCCGAAGCCTGCATCACAAACACCCGGTAGTTGGCAAAGCTGTATTTATACATCTTGTCTCCGGTGACCGAGGTAGTGGAAAGTTCCAGCTCATCTTCCACCAGATAGGCGGGCGTGCCGGTGAGGTTCCACTTAGTTCTGGTATCCTTGGTGATAGAATTGATAGAATTGTACGGGGCCGGGAGGGCCGGGGCAAAGTAGTGCTCCAGCAGCTCGCTGTAGTCAAAGTACACCTCGCCCATGGGGTAATGCCACTCCAGGCGGCAGCCCGGTGTGCTGGTAAAGCCGATCTGTATGTTGCCGCCCAGGGCGGCTCGGTTGCTAAAGGTGATGGTAGAGATGGTATTGGTGTTTACGTATCCCGAATCCAGGAAGAAGCTATTGCGGTTGTAGCCCGGCTTAAACGTAAGCTTCAGGAAGTCCCTGCCGTCGTTGGATTGAACGATGTCGTACTCCAGGTACGGGCCCACCGGCACACCAAACACCCTGGTGGTAGCCGGGTTAAACACAAACTCGGGGTCGGTTAATTCAATGTAGATGTACTCGTTGATGCCCCACGGCACATGGACGTTGACGCCGGATGTGGGCACCGACCAGAACGACCGATGGTGGGGCCAGTGGTTGGCGGCGTTGACCGTATAGCTATAGTTGGTGAATGTCGCGGGCGCGGTGGCCGAGCCCTGATAAATGGTTTGGTAAGGCGAAGAAGCCACGGTGATCGTCGCCGGAACGCTCAGGTTTACCGATCTAAAGAGGTAGAACATGCAGCCGGGGAAGTTGTTGTAGTAGGTGCTGTGGGGAACCAGCGACTGGGGGCCGCTGCCATCCGGGGGAAGGGTGTGTTTCCCTCCGCACAGGAGGGCGCAATTGTCCCAGCTGGCCACGCCGTACAGCCGCACAAAGAAGCTATTGGCGATGACCAAGGGTTCGCCGGTGACGAAGTGTTTATCCCACGCAAACATCTGGGCGTCTTGCATCAGGATAAGATCGGTGCTGAACACAAGGGGGAATTCACCGTCGAAGGAGAACCGCAGGCTGGTGAGGTATTCCCCGCCCGCGTTGTTGATGCCCAGGTCCACCGCGATGTTGCTGGTAAGGCCGGTGGGGATCGTATAGCTCAAATCGGGGCGCATGTTGGTGGAATAGCTGATCACCCAGCCGCCTAGCCGACGGTCGGTGGTGAACTTGCCATTGAGGAAGCCGATGGACTCCTCCATGGTCATGTTGGTGATTTCGGTGGCGGGCGCGGGGACTGTGCCTATGTTGGCGTGTTTGCTGCTGCACAGGATGTCGATCACGGGGTCCATTAGGGACTCAACGGTACGGTCCGCGGCGCCCACGTCCAGGTACACCCTGCCCGCGTTGTAGGAGGACACGCCGTCCGCCCAGTGGCCGGGGGCGCTCATCAGCGCTTGGTAGGACGTTGAAGTGCCGGTATACGCGGGATACCCCATGAGGATTGGGCATACGATATCGGGGATCACCGGCACCCGCAAATCAAACCACAGGTAGTTGTCCAAATCCCAGTTGTTTGCGGCAACGCCAAAGTCCTTGCGGCTGTTGGTATAGGGCACCTGCACCAACTGGTTGGCGGTGTAGGGCACGCCATCCTCATCGGCCAGGGGAACCCTAAAGGTAAACGCGGTAAACTCCTCCAGGCGATTGCCTGTACCCCAATAGTTAATGCTGGTAAGGCTGAGCGCGCCGGTGGTGCCCGAGGCCCAGTAGGGGGTAGCCACCTGCTCCCAAACCACCGTAACCTTTACCACCCGGTTATCGTTGGTAGCCTCCGTAAAGCCAATCATGCTGGTACCCGCGTTTCTCCGGGTGATATTGATGGCTTCGATGTCGGCTTCCGGGATGGTCACCACGGTGCCGTCCAACAGCTCGTACGTTACGCTTTGGAGGGCGGTTCTCCGGTCTATGTTAGGGCCGTTGGCGCCGCTGGCGGAGTAACCGGTGGTGATGGCCATGGACGTGGGTTGTATCTGGTGGGGAAACTCGTAAGTCTCCGTTATCGGGCCGGTATATGCGGGAAACCTGTCCACCAGCACGCCGTTTACGGTAACCCGCTCGTAGTTGTTCACCATGGCCACAAAGTTCCTGGAAACGGTGGTGCCGTAATTGGCGTAATCTGATCCGCTACTGGCCTTCCTTCTATGGGCATAGGGTATGATGGCCAGCTTGTCCACTTCGTCGCGGGCATAGGTCCATACCTGGGGGGGCTTTGTCTCAAACACGCCTTTGAGGGGGGGAGCGCCATCTTGGGGGATCTGATACAGCAATTGCGTATTGGCATTGGCTATGTGCACGGAGTAATCCGTGGGATGATAATCCAAGCCGTCTTCTAGGTCAATCAACTGCCAGTTGGGGCGTAAGCTGGCGGCATAATCCGTGCGTAAATGGCTGGTGCCGTTAAACAGGCGGGTTCTGGGCGTCAGCAGGTAGTAGTACCCGTTTTCGTCCTCCTGCTTCGCGTTAATATCCCAATACGTGCCGTTCCAATAGTATGCTGTGGCGGTGGCGGCGTAGTAGTATCCGGTGCTGGAGTTGGTGATGCCCAGAGCAGGCAGATGCAGCCTCGGATCCGGCACATATAGCTTGATGCCGGTGATCTCAATCAGCGGCGTATTGGCCGAAAGGCCGGTGATGGCAGACTTGTAGTGAGTGCTGGGAAACCGGAACGCGTAGTAGGGGGTGTCCGACGCAAAATAATGATGATTGGTAGCTGTGCCGTTTCCATTAAGCGTTAAGGCGAAATTGGTCATCTGCGGCACAGAGGATACGCGCAGCATATACTGCGCCGGGCTGGTGAACAGTTCCGCGGGCGTGGCGCTGTAGTTCGTGGGCACGTAGGAACCGTACACAAACTGATCCAGGAACGCGTCCTCGGTAAAGGTCTTGCCCGCCACGTTCAGTGTGCCCTGGATGGCCCGCACCTTGATTTCGGTGGGCGGCGGATTGCCGTTGTCCATCCAGGCGATGGCTTGGGCCTGGGTGAGCGTTCGGACTTCCATCTTGCAGTCGATCACCACCACGGTGTCGGACATCAATCCATTTTGCAGCCGCACCGCCATGGTGGTGGGGTTGATGATGGCCGCGCTGTGGATCATATTATTGGTGGGCGGCTCCACCTTAAACTCGGCGCCGTACTCCAGGCAGTTGATGATCAGGATGGTGTCCTGGGTGCCGCCTACCGGAACGGTGTAGCGCACCTGGAAAAGCGTGGCGTCTGTGTGGTTAATGATGTTGTAGGTACCCTGGTCCGGGGTAATGTCATTGCTTACGATTACCAGGGTGCCGGCGCCTCCGGACATGGGTTCAAAGCCCATAAAGCCGCCGGACAGCATGATAAAGGGCGGCTCCAGGCCTGCGCTCATGGGCATAAAGCCCACATCCCATGCGGGATCCACACGCAGCTCTTCCCCGGCGTCCAATGTCTCGTCGTCGGCATCGGCCACAAGTTCGCCTTCCTCGGTTTGCCATTCTACGGGCAACGCAAGGATCGTATCGTTGCTGAGCAGCACGCTCAGGGTTTGGGGCAGGCTGGCATCGGCAATGGCTTCGCCTTCGCCCAATTCAAGGGTGTCCATGGGCTCGCCGGGCTCGCCCACGTCGATAAAGGCCACGATCATCAGCGGCTCGTCTCGGGTCTCATCGCCTGATTCGCCGGAGGCAGCGGCTTTTTCGGCTGGTGCAAAACCGGCCAAGGGCAGCGGCCACGCCGCCGAGGGATACTCCCGCACCGCGTCCTCGCCAATGGCTTCGATGATTTCGTCATAGTCTTGCAGCGCTACGGAGGCGGCGGCCATATAGCCCGTTTCTAACGCCCCTTCTACGGCAAAAGCCACCCGCACCGTGGCAGGCGTCTCGTCGTCGGCTTCGTTATAAGCGGTTGCCACCGCAATGCCCGATACGCGGCCCTTCAGGTCGCGCTCCCTGAGCTGCGCGGAAGAAAACACCTCGCCGTTGACGCTCACATAAGCCACACCCTGGGCGGCGATGGCCTCGGCAAGGGGATTCCCCGCTGCAGCGACTGAACCGGCATCGCCCGTTGATTCTGATGCAGGCTCGTCTTTCGCCTCTATCCCCTGATCCGTATCTCCTAGCCCTTGTACGACCGCAAGCTGAGCAGGATCGGGTTCCGGCCCATCCCTCTCTTCTACGCCCTGATCCGTATCCTCTGCCTTCTGCCCAGCCGGAAGCTGTGGCTCTGGCGTAGATTCGGCTTTAGGTTCGGGCTTAGGCGCCGGCGCCACGGCTTCTTCGTGCGCCTCCTGTGCGCCTTCGGTAGCAAACAGAGACGCCATGTTTTGTATCGCACCGTCCGACAGCAATATCACTGCCAGCGCGATGGCGACCAAGGCACGGAATGACTTTGTGTTGTAAAACTTCACCTTATTTTTCTTTTCCATCTTGCATAACGCCTCCATATTGATTGTTCCCATAAAAAGCCACGGGCTTCTTCCACTATAATGCCGCCATTTTAGCAGCATTTTTGGCGAGATACAATGGTTTTTGAACTATCAACCATGATTTAATAACAACCATTAAATTATGTTAAAAAAGTGCTTTACGTACTATAAAAAAATGCCCTATACTAATGGCAGGAGGTGGGCTCCATGCGCCAGATACACGTTTCCGCCATCGAAGGAGCGATCAAGTCCCTGTGCCTTTTGGCGTGCACAGAAATCGGCCCCGATGTACTGATCGCGCTGCGTTCCGCCCTCCAAACCGAACGCTCACCCATTGGCCGAGAGGCGCTGCGCCAGATCATCGAAAATAACGAGCTGGCCTGTGAACGAGGCATGGCGATTTGCCAGGATACCGGGCTGGTGGTGGCTTTTATCGACTGGGGGCAGGACGCGCAGCTCATTGGCGGCGATTTGCAATCGGCGATAGATGCCGGGGTAAGGGCCGCCTATAGCGAGGGATCTTTCCGGGAATCCACGCTCTGGCCCCTTTCCCGTACAAAGATTAAAGGCAACACACCGGCCACGGTGCATCTGCGGCTGGCGCCTGGGGAAACGGTTGACATCACCGTGGCCCCCAAGGGATTCGGCAGCGAAAACATGAGCCGCCTGGCCATGCTCACTCCCGCCCAAGGCGTGGAAGGCGTGATGGATTTTGTAGTAGATACGGTACGCCTGGCAGGAGCCAACCCCTGCCCGCCGGTGGTGGTGGGCGTGGGCATCGGCGGTACGGCTGAAAGCGCCATGTTATTGGCCAAGCGGCAGTTATTGCGAGCCATCGGTTCCCCCTGCCCCGACCCGGAACTGGCGGATTTGGAGGCCGTGTTGCTGGCGCGGATCAACGGGCTGGGCATCGGCCCCCAAGGCCTGGGCGGCGACACCACCGCACTGGCAGTACATTGCGCCCAGTTGCCCACCCACATCGCCGGGCTGCCGGTGGCAGTGAATTTGCAGTGCCATGTGGCGCGGCACAAGCGGCTCATTCTATAAATAAAGGAGAAAACAACATGACTTTCGACAAATTAATCTCCCACGCAAGAACCGTGTTGAACCCCCGGCAAATCGCCAGGAATGCCTCCGCCGGAGGTGTGGCGGCAGCATTGCTCACCGAAAAGGGGCATGTGTACACGGGCGTGTGCATTGACACAGCCTGCGGTATGGGCTTTTGCGCCGAGCACGCGGCCATCGCGGCCATGATCACGGCGGGGGAAAGCCGCATCATCAAAATCGTGGCCATCGGCGCCGAGGGCGTGATGCCACCCTGCGGCCGCTGCCGGGAGTTCATGAATCAGATCCACGACCAAAATATGTTAGCCGAAGTGATGGTATCCGGCGATGCAGTTGTTACGTTAAGGGAGTTACTCCCCTTTCACTATTGATTGAGAATTCACCATTCTCCATTCTTCCAACGCATCCATCCACTCGGGCCGGGCGCCAGGGTCCAGGGCCATGGCGTGGTCGCAGTCGGCCAAGGCTTCTTCGTACCGCTCCAGCCTGATGAGGGCGTAGGCCCGCTTGAAGTAAAGACCCGCTCGATCCGGCGCAAGCTCGATGGCCCGGTTAAAGTCGGCCAGGGCTTCTTCAAAGAGGGACATAAAACTGAAGGCGTTGCCCCGGGTGTCGAATACTTGCGGGTTGTTGGGCGTTATTTCGGCGGCCCGGTCAAAATCGGCCAGGGCGTCGCTATGTTGATATAGGTTAAATAGGGCCACGCCCCGGAGCATGTATCCGGCGGCTTCGTTGGGTTCCAGTTGGATGGCGTCCTCACCGTCTTGTTGGGCTTGGGCAAATAACTCCTGCCTGAGCAGCGCGTCGCCTCGGCGGATATAGGCCGAGTATGTATCGGGGGCGTGGGCAAGGATGTTGCTGTCCTCCATCACCGATTCTTCATAATGCGCCAATGTGTACAGGGCGTTGGCAAGGTTGCCGCGTATCACCAGGTTGTCGGGCAGCAGGGCCGCGGCAGTCCGGAAGTCGGCGAGGGCTTCCTGGTACCGGTCCAGGGCAAAGTGGGCGTTGCCCCTACCGTTGATAAAAAAGGCGCTGTCCGGATAAGCGGCGATCACGGCATCGTATCCGAGCAGGGCTTGGGCGTATTGCCCAAGGCGAAAGAACGCACCGGCCTGGCTGCCCAGCACATCGGGGCTACCGGGCTCCAGCTCCAGCGCCCGCTCAAAATAAGTCAGCGCCTGGGTGTATTGCCCCAATGCCATCATGGCGTTGCCTTGGCCCGCGTGGTGGGCGGCATTGTCCGGCGCCAGTTCGGACGCCTTGGCATACGCCTCGGCGGTCTCCTGATAGCGGCCAAGTTGAAACAGCGCGCCGGCCCGGTTGCTGTAGAGCACGGGATCGGTGGAGCGCAGATGGGCCGCCATAGTAAAATCTTCTAGCGCTTCTTCGTAACGATAGAGGGCGTAAAGGGCGTTGCCCCGTTGATTCAGGGCGGTGGCGTTAAAAGGCTCCATAGCCAAGGCTACGTCCAGGTCGCGCACGATCTCTTCATGATAACCAAGCACGGTAAGGGTGTTGGCCCGATGGATCAAGAAGGCCAGGCGCGTTTCGCCGCCGCATAAAGACACGGCCTGATCCGCGTCGCTCAGGGCCTCCTCGTACCGCCCCATGGTGTGGAGCAACACGGCGCGATTATCATAAAACACCGCTTCCCTGGGCCGCAGCTCAATGGCCCGGCCATAATCGGCCAGAGCCTCCTCATTGCGTCCTAGGCTCACCAGCACGTTGCCCCGGCGGTTGTAGAGCCCGGCTTCCTCGGGCACCAACTCGATGGCTTGGCTGTAGTCTTGCAAGGCCGATTCATACCGTTCCAACGCCGCAAAGGCCGCCCCCCTGTGGCTCAGATAGTTGGCCGACTGGGGCACAAGGGCCAGGGCGCGGTTGTAATCCTCCAGGGCCTGCCTGTGATTGCCCAGGGCGCAAAGGGCCTCGGCGCGGTCATCGTATAGTTCGGCGTCGGAGCCGTCCAGGGCAATGGCCCGGTCGTAATCCTCTATGGCCTCGGCAAAACGCCCCAGGGCAAACAGCGCCCGGGCCCGGCCCGCAAAGTAGGCGGGGATACGATTGGGCGATATCTCCAGCGCCAGGGTGTAATCCGCCACGGCATCTTCATACCGGCCCAGGGCATGGGCGGCAAAAGCCCGGCCATCCAAATAAGAAGGGTCGGTGGGGCGCAGGGCCACGGCGGCATCAAAATGGGCGTAGGCCTCCAAATAATCCCCGGCCTCGTAGGCAGCCCAGCCCAACATAGCCTCGGCCTGGGCGCTCTCCGGCGGCAACGCGTCGAATGTGCCGGCAAGAGCCACCCCCACCGGGCACAGCAACAGCACCATCCCCAGGGCCAGCAAAAAAGTCCGCATGAATGTCAACTCCTCAAGGGCGTTTCCAAACCACCCGCATCTCAAAACAATTCTCTCCTATAACAATACTTCATTGCACATCGCCTCTTGGGAATCCCCCCGCCACTGCGGCGGCCCTCCCCCCTTTGACAAGGGGGGTATGGGCTTCTAGCGAAGTTTTCATTCCCATGTCCTACCTCCCTTGTTAAAGGGAGGGGGACCGCCGCAGCGGTGGAGGGATTCTGCATGGCAGTTTGATTCATGAACAGATTCATGGAAGCAATGCTGCTCAAATGCTTTTCCTCAACGTCGGCTCATCCAAGTACTGCTCTAAGGCCGCCGCCAGTTGCGCCGGGCAAGAGGCGTGCCCTTCGCAGGTGATATTCTTTAGCAAGGGGATCAGTTCTTCGGCTTTCCGCCCCTCCACCAGGCGGGATACGCCCCGCCCATTCCCTTCGCAACCGTCGGCAAAAGCGCAGGCGCGCACGATCCCGTCTTCGATGTCCAGGTCGATCCGGGTGGAACAAACGCCCTTGGGAACATACGAAAAACGCATAATATTCTCCGTTCGTGTTTTTTTGATCTTGCAAAATTCGCCGCGGATGTACAAACCCCTGCTTGCTTAATAGGGTTTTAAGGCGTATACTAGGGCAAAAGGAGGCGAGTGAAAACTATGCGCAATCTTATCGGAATCATCATGCGTTGGCTAATCGATCTATTGCTGGTAGTGATCTGTGCCCTAACGATTGTGAACACAAATTACCAACTGTTTAGCTTGATGGATGGCGTAATCTTTGGCTGCATCGGGCTAGCCATCGTTGCGGCCATCGTTTTGCGTATTACCACGCAAAAGAAAAAAGAAAAAGCCTAGAAAAATAACAACAGAATCCCCTTCGCACCGCCCCCTGCTCGCGCACATAGGATGCAGCAGCGAAGGGGGCGGTGGTTTTGCGTCTATTGGTATCCGATGTTGGCAACGGCACACTCACGGCATACGACGCGTTGACCCTTGCGCCCCTGGCGTCCCGGGATATGCCCGGCGCGGGGGCGTTAAGCACTTGGCGGGGTTTGGTATTGTGCGCAGACAGCGCCGACGATTGTATCCGGGTGCTGGACGCCGATACACTCCAGACCCAACGCTCTATCTCCGCCGGGCCGGGCATACGGGCGCTGCAGCCGGGGATGGACGGCGCTTCGTTATACGCCCTGGCCGGGGATGCCGACAGCTTGCTAAAATTGGACATGACCGACGGAGCTTTGCAGATGCTGGCCCGTGTGGGCGTGCAGCCCCGGGATATGGCGATGGACCCCAGCGGGCGTTTGCTGGCGGTGGCCGGTGGCGCTTCGTGTTGCGTGCACATCGTGCGCATCGACACCCTGGCCACCGTGGCCACCATCGATGTGGATGGCATCGCGGTGGGGGTGTGTTTTGGGCCCGGGGCGCTGTGGGCGCTGTGCGCCATGGGGCTAGAAGAGATGAGTTCCTGCCTGATGCGGATACGCACCGGCAACTGGCGGATCGAGCGCACGTTGCGTTTGGAGGGGATGCCCGGCGGGCTGATCGGCCTGCCGGACGAAGGTGTTTTGATCGGTCTGCTGGACGGGGTGCTATACGTGGCCAAACACGGAAAAAGAGCGGCCTGGCGGATTCCAATGGAAGGGGCGCTGCCCGACATGGCGGCCCGTTGCGGCGCGCGGGTATATTGGAGCGACGCCCTGGGCGGCCGAATATGGACGGTGCATTCGGCCAGCGCCTACGCTCAGCCCTGCGAGCTGGAGGCGGAGGAACCTAGCGGGGTTTTGCTTTTATGATGAATTTCCCCTGGAAATTTGCACTATGTGAATAGAGTATCCTGCACTTATTCATTTGCTTTCGAAAAGCCTGGCACCTCTTTCTCTCTTTTTCTCACTCGTTGTATACATTCATAATTATCATGTTGGAAAGACGCAAATTTCGATTTCTTAATTTTGTTTTTCCAAATTTTTCGCATGAGATCAGGTCTGCTTCTTATGTGCTTTTTGATTGCCTCTTCAAGTTCGCTTAAGGAGCGTCTTTCTCTTTTCTTTATTGATTTAATGAAATCAATAATTAACACAACGAGTTTATCGATAACAATCGATGTTACCACGACTTGTCCAACAAAAGCCTACTCATTCAAAACTGGAAGCCTCGTGTATTCACGTGCATTTTCCAAAAACAAAAGCAGCAATCTACCTAGATTAAGTGCAAATTCAATCGCCTTCCTATTAATATCAAACACTTCAAGGGCCAATCTCAGTATAAAAAAAGCAAGAATCAATGCAAAATATCTTCCCCACAAAATGAATTGATTACTTATCATGTTTGATCTGGGGATAGGAACGTATTTTGAAACAACCACTAGAGCAAGCGTACTTACTAAGCATAAAAAAATTGATATCATCATCATTGTCGAGTTTCCTCTAAATTTTGCTATTGCCATTAAAAGAAGAGGAAGCGCGAAAAAATATGTCATCATAATAAATATCGCTGGCTCATAATAAGCTGCCGAAAAAAGAATCGCTGGGAATATAACTGCGCATATAAGCAAAAAAAGATAGTGAAGCATGGGGTATCTCTTTAAGTATCCTTGATAATTTACTATTGGAAAATCATAATGACGTTCCAATTTCAGTAAATCAAATTGAAAAAGCACAGATTCTTTCATCTTTTTTACTAGATTCCGCATAAAACTACCTCTGTAACTAGGAGAATTACCCCTATGTATTGCTGACTATAACACAAATCTATACCATGAACAACAACGACAAGAAACGTGTCGCTCACCGCACCGGCACAATCGCCCCGCACAGCAGTTCAAACCACCGCGCCAGATGTCCAGGGTAGTCCAGCAGCGGCCAGGCCATAAACGTGGCCTCCCGCGCGTCGGGCCAGGCCGGGGCCTCGCCCTTCACCTCGGCGGCTACGGCAGCCTGGAAGGCCATGGCGGCTTTTTGGCCGATCCCCATGGCATGGGCATACAGCAATATACGCTCCCATTGGGCCAGGGTTGTAGCCCCTTGCACGCGGCCAGCTTGCAGTTGAGCGCGTAGGCTGCGCCAGCGCTTTACCTCCAGCGCGGCGCTGGCCGTGCGGTGGCGCATGCGCCGGGCATAGGCAATCGTCATCAGCCCGATGGGTACGCCCAACGAGGCCACGGGCAGCCCGCCCATCGCCAATATCGCCGGGGTGCCCAGCAGCAGCCCAACCCCCAGGGCGGCCAAGGCTTTGCGCCGCTTGCCCATCTCCTCAAACCAGGGGCGCTGGGCAATCTGCTCGTTCACCAACTGCCGCCACACCCGGTAGTCGCCTTCGAATGTGGCACGGGGCACGCGCCGGATCTGTTCCATCGTTACGGCCTTGCCGTCGCCCAGGGTATCCACAAACCAATGGATCAAAAAGAACTCGCCGTCCAACAGTTTGTCCCTGGGGGCAGGCAAGCGGATCAGCCGCGCCTGATCCATGGTTTCACGGGTTAGGGGCAGGCCGGAATCCGGGGGAAGCAAGGCCAAATGATTGCGATGCACCAGATGCAGCAGCATGGCCGTCACATCCCGAAGCCCCACGCCACCGGCCAGAGGCACCAGGGTGGATAGCTCGGCAGGAGCGGTAACCCCTAACGCCGCTGCCGAGGGCACATGGATCCCCTTGCGGTGATGGAACCAAGCGGCCAGCCCCAGGGAGGCCAACAGGCACAGGGCCAACCAGCCATATCCTAGCAAAGCGCTTCGGATCTCTATCTGCCGGGCCGCTGCGCGCAAGTCGGCCAGTGGTTCGCCGGGCATTACCGGCATGTGTACCAATATTTCCGGAGCAAAATCCACGCGGATAGCGGCGCGGGCGCCCGCCCGTACTGATCGCCCGGAGAGGGTGATGCCGTCACTAAGGCGCGTAAGGACAGCCCCTGGCGGCGCGTGGAGCAGCGCAACGTCCAACCGGTCTTCGGCGCGAATGGGCAATGCGATCCGCGCCGACCATTGGCTGATGGGCACATCCCATCCCCGGAATCCCAGGGGCCTCCAAATAAAGGTGCCGGCGTCGCTGTATCGTCGGGCCACGTCACGCAAAACATAAGAATACGTGACCGTTACCACCGCCACCGAGGAAGCCGCATTGGGCGGCGTAAACGGATGGTAGAGGGTAAGCAGCAGGTGGATTTTGTCGGCGGGGCGGGCCACCAATGCGGCCGTGTCGCCCACCTCGGCGTGATCCCGTTGCACAAATTGCACGCGCCGCCCGTCGGCCAAGCGCGCGGAAGCCGATACATCGGTGATTCTAGCAGGATAAGGATACAAAACCTCTAGGGCATGGGAGATGCTGCGCACCCCGGCCCCCAGTTCGTAGGTAACCTCTTCAGCGATCCGCAGGGCGCCATCGGGCTGGAGTTCCGCCACCACGCTCACCCTAGGCAACTGATGCTGACTTACAGAACAGGCGGACAAAAAAAGCACCGGCCCCAATACGCACAACAACAAAAGGGCGCGCACCGGGGCCCGTGGGTTTCGCCTGCTTTTCATACTGAATCCATCCTAACTAACTGCGTACTCTCTTTCGTATCACAAGGGCAACCGGACGACAGCCCGCTGCCGCTTGCGCGAAACCAACATCACCAGCGCACCCGTGATCATGCCAAAATAGTAGGTAAGCAAGCGCCACAACAACATGGCAATCAGCAGATCGGGCTGCCTAAAAAACAGGGCAAAAATCAGCAAAAACGAACCCTCGGCGCCCCCCGATCCGCCGGGCAAGGGCACCGATGCCGACACAATCGTTACAAACGCCACCGCCGAAACGATACGTATCACCGTCCCCGGCTCATGATACCCAAAGGCCCGGTAGATAGCATAAGGCACCAGGTAGAGGGACAGCAACTGTACAAACGTAATCGCCAGAACACCCAGCAGGGCACCCCGCTTTTTTTCGTACCGCAGGGTGCTTTCGTAATAGATATCGAATTGGGTTTGCGCTTTGGTGATGGTGGCGTCCACATCCCGCACGATGCGAAAAAAGTGCAGCGCCTTTACCCCAAAGGCATACATCCTGCGTGTGGCCCGGGGATACACGGCGAGCAGCAGCATGCCCGCGGTTACCAGCAGGTTCACACCAAAGCCCAACCCAGCCATCCAGCCGAATGCGGGAACCTGATTTTGAAAAAAACGATAGGCCGTAACGATGGGCAACAGCGCCATAAGTATCAGGCCAATTTGATAAAGAATCGACTTAACGATCAGCACCGACGCGCCGCCGCCGGTGTCCAAACCGTCCCGGTGCATGTAGATCAGCTGCACGGGCTGCCCGCCTGTAGAAAATGGGGTGAGCGCGGCGTATAGCTGGCCGATCATGGCGGTGCGCATATTGGAATGAAAAGGCACGCCCTGATACAGGCAGCTCACCAGCCAATGCAACGCAAGGGCTTCTAATACCCAGAAGCCCACCACGCAGGCCACCGCAGCTATCATCCACCGCAGGTCCAGGGAACCCCATCTGTCCAGCAACCCGCCGATACCCTGGTTGCCCACCACCACGCCCCATAGCAACCCAGCGATCAGCAACAACGATATAAGATTAAACAACTGCCAGCCTTTTAACTTTGGCCAGTGTTTTTTTACTTTCAAGCAGCTCCCCCCATACCACGCGACGCCGGTGCGTATACTTCCGTTTATATTACCAGAATCACCGGCAATCCGCCAGGGCTTTTACCAGTTGCCAACATGAGAATTTGATGAAAAAAAACTAAAACAAAACATCCAACCCATTGTTGGGCCCATACCTGTAGCACATGCCCCGGATGCCCAAAGCCTGCGCGGCGTCAACGTTCTCTTGCCGGTCGTCAATAAACAAGGTGCGCGGGGCATCCAGCCCAAAGGTATGCAAGAGCAACAAATAGATGGCCGTGTCCGGCTTGAGCAACTGCACCTTGCCCGAGATCAGGAGGCCGTCGAAGCACTCGTCCAAAAAAGAATAACGTGCCCGAATCCGTTCAAAGTGATCATCGCCAAAGTTCGAAAGCACGTACAATCGGTACCCCGCGGCCCTTAATCGGGGCAGCAGCGCGATATTCTCGGCAATGGGCTGTATCAGGTTGTAATACTCGGCCAAGGCTTTGGGGATCCACTCGTCCATATCCGGCGCGTCTTTGCGGATCCTGGCCAGAACCTCGTCCATGGTGAGCACGCTACGATCCATCTCCACCCAATGCGGGGAGGAGAAGATCGCCCCGTCGATACGTTCGGCCAGCGGCTCGGGGTACAACTTGCGAAAGTACGCCCGGGGATCATACGTGAGCAGCACCCCGCCCAAGTCGAATACAATGGCGTCTATGTCCGGTCTCTTTTTCATCTGCTTAGTATACCACGCTTTGTGGGAGTTGACAAATATCGGCGCGTCATGCTATGATGACACGTATTTTATGGGGCATTAGCACAGTTGGTAGCGCGCTACATTCGCATTGTAGAGGTCAGCGGTTCGAATCCGCTATGCTCCATCAGAATCCTTCTAATAAGTGGAAATTATTAAAAGGATTCAGCCTGTCAAAAAAGGTCCGCTATGGCTGGCCTTTTTGATATATTTATGATATAATAATGTTAGGTGATGAGAGATGATCGTACGGGAGAAAAACAAGCGTGACGCGGTAGAAATCGTAA
>WQXF01000059.1 GCA_009784985.1 Clostridia bacterium
CGGGGTGACCTGCCATGAAGCTCGACCGCCTGCTCGGCATCCTTACCGTGCTGCTGCAGCAAGACAAAGTCACCGCTCCCTACCTGGCCCAGCGGTTTGAGGTCGCCCGCCGCACCATCGGCCGAGATATCGATGCTCTTTGCCAGGCCGGCATCCCCATCGTTACCCAACAGGGCGGAGGCGGCGGCATTTCCATTGCCGAAGGATTTAAGTTAGACAAAAGCGTGCTGACCCACGACGAACTGTCCGGCATCATCGCCGCCCTTCGGGGCATCGGCAGCGTGGCAGGGAAATCGCAAATCGAAAAAACATTGGACAAGCTAGGCGCTCACGCAGACACGGTTTTGTCCCTGCGGGAGCCCATTGTTATTGATTTGGCCGCCCATCACAAGGGCAGTTTAGCCGAAAAGATTGAACGCATCAAGCAGGCCATATTGGGTCAACGCCTGATAACGTTTGATTATTATTACAAAAAAGGCAAAACGCGGCGTTGCGTTGAGCCTTACTTTGTGATTTTCCAGTGGACGGCATGGTACGTGTTTGGGTTTTGCCTGGATCGCCAGGACTGGCGATTGTTTAAGTTGGGGCGATTGTGGAATATAGGCCTTTGCGACGATGCATATGTCCCGCGCGAAATACCACCTGAAAGGCGCAATTTTGATGCCCACCTAACCGATGACAAAACCCTGGTGGCGCTTTTTGACCCATCGGCAAAGTATCAGCTGATCGAGATATACGGCCTTGATTGTTATACAGAAACCAATGATGACCGGCTCCGCTTGGAGATCGGCTATACCAACCGCGGGTTTATCATGAACTGGCTGCTTGGTTTTGGCGCTTTGGTGAAGGTGCTGGAGCCCATGGATATCGCCGATGAGATACGCGCAACTGCAAAAAAGATTCTTGATTTGTATGAATGAACAGGCCATGCTGTTGTCCTGTTTGTTTTGGTAAAATGCTTTTGAACGTACAAATTAGAAAGGACAAAACACATGAATGCAAACATCTTTGAAAAGGCAAATCAGATCATCGCCTCTTGTGATACGGCATATATCGGCGTGATAGACGAAAGCGGCAACCCCTCGGTTTCCACCGTTTCCCCCATCAAGCCCAAAAACATATTTGAAGCATATTTTGCAACAGGAACGGACGCAAACAAAACCAAGCGCCTGCTCAAAAACAACCGGGCAAGCGTGTGCTATTGTTTGGATGGCGCCAACATCACCCTTGTGGGCACAGCCGAAGTCTTAACCGATCAGGCCACGAAAAGCCAGTATTGGCTGGATTGGTTTATCGATCACTTTTCTGGCGGCAAAACCGATCCGAGTTATTGCATCATCAAGTTTACCACAAAACGTGTGTCGTTGTGGATTGACCATGAGGGCGCGGAGTTTACAATCGATTCGCTTTTGGCCATTCAATCCCGTTGCGGGCTTTTATGCGACGGCTGCGCCTACAAAGAATCCCACGGATGCGCCGGGTGCATTGCTCTAAACGGCCATCCCTTTTGGGGCGAATGCCCGGTTGCGGCGTGCTGCCAGGCCAAAGGTTATGCCCATTGTGGCGAGTGCGGCGAACTCCCCTGCGATACGCTGCGTGAGTTTTCTTGCGGCGACTCGGAACACAGCGACAAGCCTGCGGGGGCGCGGATTTCGGTTTGCCGGGCATGGGCGGCAAAAAAACCTTAAATTTTACGCTGCCTGCAATATGGCCCGCACTGCATCACCCGTAAGCACTTCCCGCTCTTCCAATGCAGCGGCGATGTCTAGCAGCGCTTTTTGATGCTTCCGGAGCAGGGCCAGGGTGCGCTCATACAGCGCGGCGGCGTTGCCCTGGAGTGTGGATTGTCCGCCCTCATCCAAGGTTTGTGCATCACGGGAGATGGGGCCAATATCCTCGTCCATCCCCCACTCAAAGCACATGCGGGTGATAAGCTCGGTGGCCCGCTTTAAATCGTTGGCTGCGCCTGTGGTCACTTTGTCTGGGCCAAAGATGATCTCTTCACCCGCGCGCCCGGCCAGGGCCACTTGCACATGGGCCTCCAATTCCTCCCGTGTGTGGAACATACGATCCGGCAAGATGGCCATGCTGTAACCCGCCGCGCCCTTTGTGGATGGAATGATGGATACCCGCGAAAGATTGCTCTCCGGCAAGGTAAGCAATGTGGCAAGGGCGTGAGCCGCCTCGTGCACGGCGGTGACCCGCTTTTCGATAACGTTTACGCCGCTTCGATCCGCCTTTTCCTCACCCACCAATATGGTTTGCATGGCACGGTCGATGTCCTCATGGGTGATGGCGTCGGCCTGCCGCCGGGCAGCCAAAATCGCGGCCTCGTTGAGCATGCTTTCCAGCTTGGCTCCGCTAAAAAAAACTGTATTCGCCGCCACTTCGGCCAGATCAACGTTCTGGGCCAAGGGTTTGTTGCGGACATGCAAGCGCAAAATGCGCAACCGCTCCTCTTTGCGGGGCAGGCCTACCTCGATCTGCCGGTCGAACCGGCCGGGGCGTAGCAGCGCCTCATCCAATGTCTCTAGGCGATTGGTGGCCGCCATCACCACCACACCCTCCTGGGCGGAGAATCCGCTCATTTCAGATAAAAGCGCGTTGAGGGTCTGCTCACGTTCATCGTTGGCGCTTTCGCGCCGCTTGCCCAGCGCGTCGATCTCGTCGATAAAGATCACGGCCCGCTCGGCCTTGCGGGCTTTTTTAAACAGTTCGCGTACCCGGCTGGCGCCTACACCAACATACACTTGCACAAAATCAGAGCCAGTAACTGCATAAAAGGGCACGCCCGCCTCCCCTGCCAACGCACGGGCCATCAGTGTTTTGCCGGTGCCCGGCGGCCCATAGAGCATCACACCGTGAGGGATGCGTGCACCATAGGCGGCGTAATGATCGGGATTGCGGATAAAGTCAACCAGGCCGCGCAGGTTGGCCCGGGCCTCGTCGTTGGCGGCCACATCTTCAAAGGTAATATCGGGCACGGCGGATTTAGCGGATTCCATGGACGCATACTTGGCGATGCCCGCCTTGCCCTTGCCCTGCCGCGCTACCCCAACAATCAGCACCGCCACCAGCAGCGCGATGCCAACGATTGCGGGCAGCGGCTGGGTACCGGCCTCCCCTACCGCCACGCCCAAATCTAACAAGTACTCTTTGTAGCCCTCCCTGCGGGGATTCTCGGTTTGATAAGGTTGGCCCTCTATGTCAATCACCCGCATCGTAGCGGCGTCGCTTAATTCCACGGATTCCACCCGGCCTTGGGCCAGCATGTCGGTATACGTACGGTAAGGCAGCCGGGGCGCAGGCTGATACGCCAAGATACCGGCAGCAACCAGCATCGCCGTTGCCAGCACAACTGCAAGCGCCATCCTCCATTTGGCGATCCTGGTCAAGACTACCACCTCGCTATGAAATAATAATGATTTGATGGGTACAGTATACGTGGCGAGGGTGATGATGTCTATGGACAATTCTTGGAGACTTGTTTTCTCTTTTCCTCAAGAAGATATTTTTGTGTTGCAAAAGTATGAGCATTGTGCTATGATTCGCTTGAGGTGATAGCTATGTCGCGGTCGGCAATCCTGAATTTGAGAATCGAGCCAGAGATCAAAGCAGGAGTGGAGGAGCTTTTTGGGAGCTTCGGATTAACCGTTACGGACGCTGTAAATGTTTTTTTGCGGCAGTCTCTTATGCGGGGAGGTTTTCCGTTTGAAGTTGTACGATATAAGCCAAACGCTATTACGCAGGCTGCGATAGCAGAAGCGGAACGGTTATTGTGCGACCCAACCGCTAAGACGTTTACGAGTATGGACGAGCTGCGTGCCGATCTATTGTCCGACGGTGACGATGAGCTATGAAGTATCAAATACGGCGCACTTCGCAATTTAAGAAAGACTATAAGCGTGCCCTCAAGCGCGGGTTGGCAGTCGACAAACTCGACAAAGCGATTGCCTTGCTTGCCCAGGATGGTTTTTTGCCGTTGGAATACAACGACCACCCCCTTGTTGGCAACAAAAAGGGTTTGCGCGAGTGCCATATTGAGCCGGATTGGCTGCTTGTATACGAAATAGATCATGGCATACTTGTGTTGGTTTTAACTTCTACCGGGACGCATTCGGATTTGTTTTAGCCAAATCCCACCGGCCAAAACCTGTCTCCGCCAGCGGCGCGTGTTTCGCACCTGCAACGGACACACTACGTGCGATTCTTGATGGGCGAATCGTTCGTAGGGAGGTTTTTGCCGCATGAGCGAGGACACAAATCCAAAAGAAAAAAAAGAGGGGCGCGTTCGGCGCTGGCTGGGCAGGTCGGCGCTGGTTTTGCTTGCCTTGTTTGCGGGCGTGTGTGTTTGGGCCTATTTTGCTTGGGATGTGGCGGATTGGCAAGGCATCGATCCCAACAAAATCACAAACCTGCAACAAACCACCCTGCTCTACGATTCCAACGGCGAGCTGCTTACCTCGGTGCGCGCCATTGAAAACCGCACCGTCATCCCCCTCTCCAGTGTGCCCGTCCACGTGCGCGACGCATTCTTGGCCGCTGAAGATCTGCGCTTTTACACCCATCCCGGCATCGACTTTGTGCGCATTGCGGGGGCTATGGTCAGCAATTTTCGCTCCGGATCCTACATCGAAGGCGCATCCACCATCACCCAGCAGCTCATCAAGCTGTCGCACTTAACCGAAGCAAAAACCATGGCGCGCAAAATGCAGGAGGCCTACCTGGCGCTGCAATTGGAACGTGGCTTCTCCAAAGACCAGATACTTGAAATGTATTTGAACTTCGTAAACTTCGGGGGCGGGGCATACGGTTTGCAGGCCGCCGCAAAAAACTATTTTGGCGTGGATGCTCAGGATTTAACGGTAGCCCAGGGCGCGGCGCTGGCCGCCACCATCAAGGCCCCCAGCGCCTTTTCGGTTCGCGCAAACCCAGATAATAACAAGGTGCGCCGCAACTACATCATCGACACCATGCTCCGGGAAGGCATGATCGACGAGGCCGCCGCAACAAAAGCAAAGGAAACTACACTAACCGCACTGGAAAGGATCGAAGAGCCCAGGCCTTACGGCTGGTTTGTAGACGGCGTGCTGAACGAGGCGGAAAAGGTGCTGGGCATCCCTGCCGAGGCTGTGCTGGGCAGCGGCCATCACATCTATACCACCCTGGATCGTAACCTGCAGGATATCGCCGACGGCCTGTATGCCCAAAGCAGGTACTTCCCCCCCAATGCCCGTGACGGCGTGTCCGCCCAGAGCGCCTTCACTGCCGTAGATGTGCGCACCGGCGCCCTGCGCGCCGTGGTGGGCGGGCGCACCTATACAACCCAGCGCGGCCTAAACCGCGCTTTGGACATGCGCCGCTCCCCCGGCTCTGCTATCAAGCCCTTAGCGGTGTACGGCCCGGCGCTGGAGCAGGGTTACTCCGCCGCCAGCGTACTATTAGACGAGTTTGGTGATTTTAACGGCTACAAACCCCAAAACGCGGGCAATACCTACTACGGGCCGGTAACAATGCGCTACGCCCTGGCCCGGTCCCTCAACGTGTCCACCGTGCGGCTGCTTAAAGCCATCGGCATCCCTGCATCCCGAGCCTACTTGGAAAAGGTAAATATTCCGTTGCATGCCCGGGATCAAAACCTGGCCATCGGCCTGGGCGCTTTAACCACCGGCGTTACGCCTCTGGAGATGGCCGCCGCTTACGTCCCCTTTGCCAACGGCGGCATGTACCACGCGCCCTATACCATCGAGCGGATCGAGGACAGCCAGGGGCGCACGGTATACGAGCACAAAACCAGGAGCCACCGGGTCACGTCCGAACAGAACGCGTACTTGATGACTTCCATGCTGCTAAGCGCAGTAACCAGCGGCACCGGCTCCAGGCTTACCGCCACCGGTCAGCAAGTGGCCGCCAAAACGGGCACCAACTCCCTTTCCTCCGGCGGCAACCGGGACGTGTGGATCTGTGCCTACACGCCGGATCTTTCCTTATCGGTATGGATGGGGTTTGATCAAACCGACAGCACCCACCGGGTTGCCAGCGGTTCTACGGGCGGCGATCTTCCCGCAGGGCTTGCTACGGCTTTTATTCAGGCGGCATACAGGGGCAAAACCAAACCCACTTTCAACCAGCCCAAAGGCCTGGTATGGCTGGAGATCGACAGGGAATCCATCTATTCCCGCGGATTCCCCATGCTGGCTTCGAAACTAACGCCCAAATCCTATCGCTATAACGAGGTGTTTTTGGAGACCAACCGCCCCACCCGCTACAGCGACGTATGGCACGCACCCGAAGGCCTCACTTCCTTCGTTATCGATTATGGAGACGACGGCAAGCCGCTGCTGGTGCTCCGCGCGGCGGATACCGCCCGCTATCGCATTCAGCGGGACAGCCCCGGTGAATCGGTGATACTGGCCGAACTGCGCGGCAACGCGGGCGAAACCCTCTACTTTACCGATACCCAGGCCCAGTACGGCGTAACCTATACTTATCGCGTAACGCCCGTGCACGAGGAACTACTCGCCGAAGGCGTGCTGTTGGAAGGGCGGCAGGCGGTGCTGGTGGCCCAGGCCAGGGCCCCGGCGGCAGCGCCCACTCTTCCGCCCAGCTTCCCCGGCAATATTGTGGATTTCTTTACCCCTCCGGCCCAAGAAGAGCCGGTGGAGGAGCAAGCGCCGGAGCCTGTGCAGGTGGAGTCGTCGATGTTTCACTAAAAGTGAGCAAAAAAGAACTGCCGTCCTTTCGTGGGCGGCAGTTCTGCGTATGCAATCGTTTTTTGTAGGGCGCGATGCTCTCAGCGCGCCGCAAATCGCTCAAAACCAACGAATCGTTTATGCAATAAGACGGCGCGCTGAGGGCATCGCGCCCTACAACGGCGGGGGGTGAAAGTTACGGACGCCTTACCCAATCCCCACAATCCGCTGCTCCCCATGGGACTTATACGCATTCTCCAGCAACTCCGTCAGCGCAATGCCTCGCTCGGTATCAAACAAAATGGGTGCGCCGGTTTGAATGCCGTCCAGCCATTGGCGGATCGCCGCGGGGCGTGGATTGGGCAAAGCGGCGGGCACGTACCAGCCGCCGTCAAACTTGTTGGTTCTCATCTTGATTTTATTGGCCGTGCGCACAATGGCCCCTTCGGTGCCCAACAGCTCAAAGGCATCGCCATGGTAGGGCGAAATGAACCCGGTTTCCAGCACCGCGATGGCCCCGCCCTCAAACTCCACCACCGACACGGCATTGTCCTCGGCCGGGGGCGGCGCTACCGTATTGTTAAACATCGATGCGATGCGCGTGGGCTTGCCCAGCAGGTAAGAAGCCACATACATGGGATGGCAACCCAAATCCATCATCGCGCCGCCACAAGCCTTTTTCACATCATACCAGTAGGTTGGCAACCAGTTGTTCAGCGCGCCATCGTGGGCCATGCGCATACGAAGATAGTGGATTTTGCCCAACGAACCCTCGTCAATGGCCTGCTTACAAAGCTGCGTAAGCGAGGTGGTGAGATGAGGATACGAAATGCAGAACTTTACGTCGTTTTTGACGATGGCATCGGCGATTGTTTTGCATTCTTCTATTGTTGCAGCCATGGCCTTTTCGGTAAAGATGTGTTTACGGGCGTTGGCCGCCTTTACCATCACGCGGCAGTGGTCGCTGGTAGGCGTGTCTACTACCACGGCGTCCACATCGGCGCGGGCCAGGGCGGTATCGAGATCGGCTTCAAAATCCACGCCCATCTCTTTTGCCCAGGCCAAGCCGCGGGCGGCGTCTTCATCCCACACACAGGTGATCTTGGCATCGGGCTGCTCGCCTAACGCCCGGGCGTAGTCCACGGCGTGCACGTGCCACTTGGAGAGCATCAATACGTTAACCATCGTTTATTTCCTCATTTCTTTTCTTGTTTTGACGCCGCATCACGGCGCAATAGCCCACAAATAGCAGCACCCCACCCAGGCTCACAAAGATACCCTCACGCAGGCCCCGCGGGCGGTAGGTGAGTACAATTTCGTTGGCTTCCCCGGCGGGCACCCGCAGGCCCATCAGGCCCATGTTTACATTCAAGAGCTCGGCAGGCAAACCGTTCACCGTGGCCGACCAGCCCCGGTCAAACTGCACGGAAAAGAACACCAGCTTCTCCCGATCTAAATCAATCTTGGCGGTAAGCCCGCCGGGGTTGGCAACCACATCATAACATGCCTGGGCCGCCCGCTCCTTCACCGCCTCCTGCCATGGTAGCCTCTCTTGCTCCCATAACGGTTCCAGTATGTCGCGCAGCTTTTCCAACTCTGCGTTGCCCAGTATCACAGCCTGTGCCATAAATGTGCCCATGGTATCCGGGTTGATGCCGCCCCGCCAATAGCTGGTGAAATAATCGTATGCAAACCCCAGCGGCAACACATGGGGATTCTGATATACCGTTACCTCCCCCACCTGGCCCACGGGAACAAAACCCTCGGGCGCGCCGGGATAACGCTCCTCGTCGTAATTATAATAGTAGGCGACGCCCAGCACCGAACGGAGGGAGCCGTCGGTTTGATTGGGGGGCACCGCGTCGGGCGATTCCATGTGCCCGTACCCGGCGGCGATCAGAAAATAGTCCAAGTAGCTGGATCGCAAACTATGGAAAGAAGTGACTGCGGGCTGGTTGATCAGCATCCCATAATTGCGTATCTTGGGCGGCGCATCCACCCGATGGGTATACGTGGTGCCGGGGTAGGCCGGCCTCTCATTCACCAGCATATGGCGGGCATAATAATCCACGCCGGTTTCATAACCGTCGTGACTCCCAAAGGGCACTAGGGCGTCGTTTACGGCAATAAACCCGGCGTAATTGGCCACGATGGCCACGGCCAAAGCAGCGTACAGCACCCGCCCGTTGCCCAAAAAACGCCTGCGGGTCACCAGCCACAAGCCCACTAGATTCATGCCAGCCAATACCCACGCCAATATACGGAAGGCATCGCTGGCGTAGTTGGGATGGGTCCTGTTGGCCAGTATGGCTTTGCCAAACCAGCTTGCGGGCGCCAGGGCGCTGACCGCCAGCCTCTCCAGCAATCGCTCAGGCGCCAACGCGTGCATGGTAAAGAACAAAATACCCGCCAACGTTATACCCAGGGCCACGTTCATCCAGCGCAGATCCCGGGGATCACGCCGTGGCAACGCTTCCAGCGCCTGCACGGTAGGGATGCAGAGCATCAACACCAGCCCGTACCACCACCGGGTATAAAAGATGTTGGAGCCCAGCGTAAACATCCTATTGACCAGCGGCCAAAGGGAGATGCCAACTAGGGCCATCAGCAGCAAGTGGATCCAGCCCTTGCGCCGCGCCAGCACATGCCAAACCACCATGGCGCAGCCAAACAACGGCAGGAACGCCGCTACCGACGACCAACTGGAACCGTCACCAAAAAACGCGTGCACCACATTGCTGTCGATGGGCATCCATATGGCGCGGAGCCGCTCCATGTTGTTCATAAAGGTATAGGGCCCATAGTAGTTAGGCACCTGCAGGGCGCCGCTGCGGGATATGCCCATCATGGCCCAGCCCGCAGGCATCAGCAGCCAAGCCACCAGCAGGCAGCCTAGCCCGCACTCAAACCCCGCGCCCACCAGCCGCCACACCCGCCGCCAAAAGGGCAGTTCCCTGCCCCAGTCCTTCGAGAAAAAACGAAACGCGGTATAGATTACCACAAACAACGTCGTACCCGCAAAGAAGTAATAATTCACCATGGCGTTCAGCGCACTGGCCAAGGCAAGGGCGCCGTGCTTGCGTTTGCCCACAAAGGCGTTTTCCAGCCCCAGCAGCAGCAGCGGAAATACAGCCACCACATCCATAAAGTGATAGAACTGGGTATTGATGATGCTGTAAGACGAAAACGCATAGAGCAGCGCACCGATCTTTGCGTGCCGGGAGTCTTTAACAAACCGGCGCAGGTACCAGAATGCCGTCATGGCTGCCACCGCGTGCTTGAGCACCGCCATCACCGATATGCCGTAGGGAATGGCGGCTTCCGGCAGGGGCATCAGCAGCCACACAAAGGGGCTGCCCAGGGTATAAAAAGAATAAGAACCAAAAAAGTTGGTGCCCACAAAGGTATTCCAATCCCAAAATGGCATGCCCGAGGCCAACATGCGTTTGGTTTCCATGATAAAGGGGATTTGCTGCTCCATAAAGTCGCCGCGGGTTACCAAGCGCCCCCCGTAGGGGAAAATCGCGGGAGCCAGGGAGAGCACCGCCAACAGCGCGGCCATCCAGAATACTTGAAACGTGTCTTTGTTTTTTAAACGCACGAAAGCGCTCCTTCCAAATATGTGATTGAAATGTGGAATTACATGTTTAGCATAGGGCTTAGGGCTAAGTTTGTCAACGGCAAATGGCCTCTTCAACGGCAGGAAAAACAGCCATGCGTTTCTGTAGGGGCGACCCTGTGTGGTCGCCCAATGATTCATGGGCGGTTGCGGTGGTTAAGGGCGGCCACATAGGGCCGCCCCTACGGATTGCGTATCCATTCCCATTGTAGGGGACGCCGCCTTCGGCGTCCTGCTGCATGCTATATCTTTTTCTTCCACAACTCATAATCCCCCATCGCCCGCGCAAATCCCGCCCCAGCCAACGCATCCGCGGCCTCTGCGGGATACTCCTTTACCGTGATCCGCCGCTTTTGCGGAAAGATGCACCCCCCATGGTAGTCTCGTGCAAAGGCGGCCACCGCCTGCTCCAGATGCTCGGTTACAAAGGCCCGCAGCGTAAGGCCTTGCCGCTCCATCACGGCCACCGGTACCCCGGCCCGGAGCGCCACCGCTGTGCCGGGCACGCACACAAAGGAGCAACCGGGTTCATGCGGCAACGCCTTGCCCCATACTTGGGCCGGATCGGCAGCGTTAAGCCATAGAATCTCTTCATCTTCATTTTCTTCCAATGCCAATAGGACGGCGTTGTAATCGGTGTCCCGCACAAACTGCGCGCCGCTCATGCCCGCCACAAAATACCCGCGCCGGGCACGGCCCGTATACTCCCATATCCGCAATAGTTCGATGGCCTGGTTCCAGGGCTGGTCGTTGCAGGTCTCTCGGCAAAGCACCACGCTCCGGTCAAAGGCCCGCTCCACTTGCTGCTCCGGGGTGAGCTCAATCAACGGGCGGGTCAGCTCCCATCGCCCCGACATGGCGGACCGGGCCCGCGCCTGGGCCCGAACCTTGGCCGCGCCACCAGCCAGTTTATCTCTTTCGAGCCACTGGCGCACAGGCACAAAACTGTCGGCCCTAACAAGGCCCCGCTCGGCCAGGCCAATCAGCACCTCTACCGGCGAAGCCCCCGAGGGCAGACCCGTAAGGCTCTGTGCAAAGCTAGCCCCCCGGCGCGCCAGCAGGTCAACCAGGTGGCGTTCGTCGGGATTTAATCCGGCAGAAAAGGCGTACGCCTCTTGGTTCCAGTCCACATCCTCTTGCCGATGAAAGGCCAGCGCGGGTTTTTCATTCTGGGTGTGAATCTGCCAAAACAGGCCGCCCTGTTGCAGCAGCTCGTCCAACAAGCCGGGGCGCAAATCACCACCACGGGCAGGCAACAGCACGCTCTCCCACAGCGCCGGGGGCAGCGGTTGGTCCAGCAGCCCAAACAGGCCTTGCCGCAGTTGTTCCACAGGGGATGCCCCAGGCCTTAGCGTTTTTGCCAAAAGGGCCGCATATCGGGCCGGTGGTACTGTGCGGACAGCGCGGCGGCGTAAAGCCACGGTTTGCCTACGGGCCCGGTCGTACAGCTCTGCGTGGTAAAACAAATCACCGTCGCGCACCGCAGACCCAGCTTCAACTAGGGCAGCCAGCAGTTCTTCGCAAACAGCCTCCGGCCACAGGTAGCGTAGATGCAAGGACTCGGCGTCTTGGGGGCCACGATAGCGTAGGCATCGCCGAACAATCCGTAACCGGGATTCAGTGAGCCAGGAAGCACCTTCTTCTGGTTCTGTGAGCGCTTGCTCATACAACTCTCCCTGCTCGGCGCAAATCCAAAGGCCGGGCTCGATATAGCGCGCCCTGTGTTGGCGGGCCAGCTCTTCCATCCACGCCACCGGCCTTTGGGTTTCACCAGCCATCAGGTCGCCCTCGGCCATCAGCAAACCGTGGAGCTGCTCGGCGTTTTGTGGCTCACGGGCGCGGACGCCCACGTTTTCCAGCACTTCAGGGGCGGGAGTGATCCCGTTTAGCTCATTTAACTGATCCACTGCTTGATCTACCGCCCGGCGCGCCGCAGAGGTGCGGGGGGAATAATCGTACATAAAGTCGGCCTCGGCGGCCCGGCGCAGGGGCAAGGACATGGGCGAAGGCTCATTCAGCCGCATCTCCCGAATGCGTATTTCGCCGGAGGCAATGCCCCGCAGCACCAACTCGATGGCCGGCATATCCAGATAATCCTCCAAGCATTCCCGCAGGGTCTCACGCATCAGGGGATGCTGGCGGTCGGCCACGGCTTGATCCAAGGCCTGTGCCCCCCGCAGCCGCTGCACCCACAGGGGCTGGCGCTTGCCGTTTTTTGCGCCCATCATTAAAGCGCGCCCGGCATTGTAACGGAAGGCCATGGCAAACAGGGGTGTATCGGGCAGCAGCGCGGAAATCCACTCCCTTGCACGCTCGGGGCGGATGCCCAAAAGCAGCCCCTCGGGCACCGGTACGTCGTTGCCGTAGGGATAGAGCAAAAAGCCGTCGTCTTCGTCAAAGCAACGGAAATCCCCGCCAGCAAACCTGCGGGCCGCCTGCTCAATCAGCATGGCCAAACCCAGGTTTACCTGCCGCCCAAATACCGAGTGGACCATCATTTGATGCTCCCCGCCCGGCCCCATGTAATGCTCGGCCACAATCGTTCGGTCGTCGGGCAGGCAACCCGTGGCCTCTAACTGACGCGACAGAAAGTGGGCGGCATTGCGGGCGGCGGCATCATCTAATCGAAGCGCCAACAGGCCTGCGTATAGGCGGGCATCGCTGGCATCCTGGCTTAGTTCCCGGAGTAGCTTGCCAAAGGCCAGGCCGGTTTGGTAGTCCCGACCCATGCCCTCGCCCTTCCAAAAGGGGGACTGTGCGCCGTTAAAGTCGCTGGCTGCCACATACACGGTGTCCCGTGTGATGCTGGTGATCCGCCAGGCAAAGGCGCCCAGCAAAAACTTATCACCCACACGGGCCTCGAATACAAACTCCTCATCCAGCTCGCCCAGGCGCACGCCATCGGCGGTACGGGCCACAAACAGCCCCCGGTCCGGGATGGTGCCACCGGCAGACAGGGCCAGCATGCGGCTGTAGGCATCCCCAGCTATCCGCCCATGGATGCGGTCGTACAGCAACCGGGGGCGGGCCAGTCGATCCGTGGCGTGTTCGTAATCACCGGCCAGCATGCGCAACACACCACGCACGTCTTCCAGCTCCACATCGCGCATGCAATAGGTCTGCCTTGCCAACTCCAGGGCATCAGCCTCGGTATATCCTTCCATCGCCGACATGGATACCAGGTGCTGGGCCAGCACATCCAGGCACATACGGGGGGGCCGCGCCCGCTCGATACCGCCTTCCAATGCCATACGGGCGGTAAGGCCGCAGTACAGCCCCTCGGAGGCGGTACGGGGCAACATGCGCATCTCGCTGACCCGGCCGGGATTGTGCCCGGCCCGGCCCAATCGTTGCATGGCGCTGGCAATCGTTCGCGGAAAGCCGATTTGCATCACCAGGTCGATCTCCCCCACATCGATGCCCAATTCCATAGAGGATGTGGCGCACAGTACCCGAAGTTGGCCGCTGCGCAACTGCTGCTCGGCCTCAGCCCGTTGTTCCTTTGAAACGCAACCGTGGTGGGTGCGGGCAAAATTGGCTCCTCCGGCCAATTGATTGATGGCAAAAGCAAGCCGCTCAGCCGCGGCCCGCCCTTCTACAAAGGCGATCACGGTGCGGGCGCTTTTGCAGCGCTCATACACCTGCCGCCCCAGCTCAGGCCATATGGTGCCTTCGGGTAGGCTGCGCATGTCGGGCAGCGGGCTATTGACTTGGATATGTATCTGCTTGTCCATGGGCGGGGCTACAATCGTGGCTACTTCCGGATGGGCAAGATAGGCCGCCGCCGTATCCAATGGCTCCACCGTGGCCGACAGGCCGATCCGCTGCAGCTTGCGCCCGCATAGTTTATCCAGCCGGGCCAGCGAAAACATCAGGTGGGCCCCCCGCTTACCGCCCAGCAGGGCGTGGAGCTCATCGAGTATAACCGTATCGGCGGTGGCCAGCATCCGCCGCCCTCCCATGCTGGACAGCAGCAGGTACAGGGATTCCGGCGTGGTGATCAGCATGTGGGGAGGCCGCCGCAGCATCTGCTGGCGCTGGGCCTGGGTGGTATCCCCGGTGCGGATCGCTATGTTGATCTCGGGCCCATCAATACCCTCCAAAGGCCGCCGCAGGTTCTCCCGAATGTCGGAGGCCAGGGCTTTCAGGGGCGATACGTACACCACCCGCAATTCGTCGGGTAAGTCGCCCCGGCGTTTGGCGGCCTTGAGCCGGTCTACGCACACCAAAAAAGCCGACAGCGTTTTTCCGGTGCCGGTGGGCGCGCTAACAAGCACATGTTCACCCTTGGCAATCACCGGCCAGGCTTCTTGCTGGACTGCCGTAGGCGTACCCAAAGAACCCGCAAACCAAGCTTTGGTTTCGGGCGAAAAGATCGATAAGACATCCCCTGGCATATTTATGGCGGCAGGAGCATCTGCTGCTCCTGCTGCTGGCGGCGTATCTCTTGCTGGTATTCATCGTACCAGCCGGGCTTTTCGGTGCTAAAACGCTCCACAAGGAAAGAAATCAATTGAATCGCATTCTCTGCATTGCCGCTGTAGGCCGGGATGGCCAGCACCATATGCTCGTTGTTGATCATATAATCCGTAAGGCCATAAAGGGTCTTGGCGGGGATGCCGTATATGCCATCCCCGTCCTCAAACCGCACTGATTCGATGTCCATTCCTTCAATAGATAGTTGGCCGGAGGCGATGGCTTCGTCCAGCTGCAAAAAAAGCCCATCTTCCAAAGCGCTGCCATATTGCCGGTACAGCCCCATGGACAGCAAAAACACGTCGCCCTGCATCGCGCCAATGTACGTAGTAAACTGCATCACAGCGTTGGGTTCCCGGTCATCATCCAGAGCAACATATAAAAACGAAAAAGCCTCTTGATCGGGGAAAACGGCTTGCAGCGGCTCCAGCAGGTCCTCGCGCATGCGGTTTACGTCCGCGCCGGGGGAAACGATGTAGATGTCCAGCTTTTTGTCGGCAGGGGGCCGGTATGCCGTCATACTATAGATCAAATCCCAACCAAAGATGGCAAGGACGGCCAGCAGCACGTACTTCCACACCCCATATGAAAAATGGTGGCGCATCCGTTCTTTGGTGATGCGGGTATTGACCATGGGCGGACCTCCCTATGAGTATATTTATTATTCCCTTGGTTTCATGGTGGGAAATAGCAGCACATCCCGGATTGAAGACGAATCGGTGAGCAGCATCACCAGGCGATCCACGCCCATGCCGATGCCCCCGGTGGGCGGCATGCCATACTCCAGCGACTCGCAAAAATCCTCGTCGATCACCATGGCCTCGTCGTCGCCCTTGGCCCTTTGCCGGGCCTGTTGTTCGAACCGGGCACGCTGGTCGATGGGGTCGTTAAGTTCCGAAAAGGCGTTGGCATATTCGCTGCCGGCGATAAACAGCTCAAAGCGTTCGGTAAGATCGGGATACTTGGGATCCCGCTTGGCCAGGGGCGAAATCTCCACAGGGTATCCGGTGATAAACACGGGCTGCACGATTTTGTCTTCTACAAAGGCATCAAAAGCCTCGGCCAATATTTGCCCACGGGTGGCGCTTTTGTCCTTGATATACAGTTGCAGGCTTTGGGCCAGGGCATGGGCTTCAGCGTCGTTTGCACAGGCCATAAAATCCGCGCCGGTATATTGCCGCACCGCGTCGTTCATGGACAGGCGGGCAAAGGGCGGGGTTAGATCAATCTCCACACCCTGATAACAAACGATAGTTGTGCCCAGCACTTCCCGTGCACAATGGGAGATCACGTCCTGGGCGATCTCCATCATACCTTCCATGCCGGTGTAGGCTTGGTAGAGTTCCATCATCGTAAACTCGGGACTGTGGGTGCTGTCCATGCCCTCATTCCGGAAGTTGCGGCCGATTTCGTACACCTTTTCCAGCCCGCCTACAATCAGCTTTTTTAGTGGAAGCTCTAGTGCGATGCGCAGGTACATGGCTAAATCCAGCGTATTGTGATGGGTCATGAACGGACGGGCATGCCCGCCGCTGGCTACGGTATTAAGGATTGGCGTCTCCACCTCTAAAAAGCCCAGGCCACCCAGGTAACGGCGCATCTCGCTGATGATGCGGCTGCGTTTGTAGAATACCTCGCGCACCTCGGGGTTTACGATCAAATCCACATATCGCTGCCGGTAGCGTAGATCCGTATCCCGCAAGCCATGGAACTTCTCCGGCAGGGGTTTGAGAGCCTTGGAAAGCAGCGTTACTTGGGATGCATGCACGGATATCTCGCCCTTTTGGGTGCGGAACACCTGGCCGTTTACGCCCACGATATCGCCGATGTCCAGGGTCTTAAAGGCATCGTAGGCTTCCGTGCCCAGGTCTTCCCGGCGCACGTACACCTGCATCTGGCCGGCACCGTCCAACAGGTGCACAAAGGCGGCCTTGCCCATCACACGCTTGGAAAGCAGCCGCCCGGCAATGCTGGCTTGCTGCCCTTCCAACTCCTCAAAACGTTCCAATATATCCGATGAAA
>WQXF01000060.1 GCA_009784985.1 Clostridia bacterium
ATACGCCCTGGAGTAATTCCGGCAACAGTGGCAATCACAATTCTCCGACACCGGGGCCGAATCCGCCGCGTAGGCATCGTCCATGATGTACAGAAAACGATAGAAGTCCGGCTCCGTCACATCAGGCTTGGTAAACACATAGAGCCGGTGGTGGCGGGCCTCCCGGGTGGGGATCACACAATCAAACAGGTCGTAACCCATGCGCACACAGCGCACGATTTCTTCCGGCCTGCCCAAACCCATGGCATACTTGATCAGGTGATCAGGCATCAGCGAGGCCGTGTAGGCCAAAATGTCATCGATCAGATTGCCTTGATCGTCTAGCGGCCAGCCACCGAAACCAAAGCCGTCAAAGCCGATCTCGACGAGGGCCTGGGCGCAGCGCGCACGCAGCTCTTTGTCGTTGCCGCCCTGTATGATGCCAAACAACAAGGGCCTATCTTCGGGCGCGAGGCGTTGGTTTTTGCATTGCAGCTCGTACTCCTGCTTGCACAGCCCGGCCCAGCGGATCGTGGTTTCAACAGACTGCCACTGAACCTGGATTGGGTCGTTGGGATGGGTGCAATAATCCAGGCACATGATGATGTCCGAACCCAGGGCGAACTGGTTGCGCACACACTTTTGCGGGGAGTAGATGTACTTTTTTTCGCCCATACCGGGGTAAAACAATATCTCGTTGGCTTGGATCCGGCCATAGCGTGGGTTTTCCCGGATGAGTGAAAACACCTGGAACCCGCCGGAGTCGGTGAGGATGGGGCGGTCAAAACCCGTAAACGCGTGGAGGCCACCCATACGCTTCACCAGCGTAGCACCGGGTTTTTGCGATAGATGCAGCGCGTTCATCACCACGCCGCCGATGCCCGCAGCACACAGGTCGGCGGCATCCACCGCCTTCACAGCGCCGTAGGTGCCGTCGGGAAAAAAAGCGGGCAGCGCCACGCTTCGATTTCGCCGCAGATCGAGCCGTTTCAATCCTTCACTCCCCCGTCTGGTTTGGCAGATTTTGCAAACGCGCCATCATATAGGTGTCGATATAGCGCCCGTTGCGGATAGCCTCCGCCCGTTTGGTGCCCTCGATCACAAAACCCAGCTTCTTGTACATCGCGATGGCCGGGGCATTATCCACAAACACGGTGAGCTCCACGCGCACCAGCATCAGCCAATTGTCGGCGATATCCAGCAGGGCTTCCATCAGCCGCATACCCACGCCTTGGCGCTGGTATTCCGCGTGCACCATGATGCCGACCCCAGCCACGTGGCGGGTGCGCGGGTTATCATATACCCCAAGCCCAGCCATGCCGATGATAAACTCTTCCCCATTTGTGCCCTGGATCACCGCCACAAACTGATGGGAGTTTCGATCAAGGGACTGGATATACTCCTCGTTCCGTTGAATGCGCTCCGACGGGATGCCCAGCGTGTTTTCAAACACGCCCGGCATTCTGCGCAGGGCGTTGATCCCTTTGCCGTCGCCTGCCTGTACGGGCCTGATGGTGAATTGCATGGGGTGCACCTCTCTCATTCGCCTAGAATGCTACTGCTATCTCTTCCTCCGTATAGAACACGAATGACCTGAACGGATTTTTGTGCAACAAGAAAAAAACCGCAATAATTCCCAATATTAATCCTGCGAAGCTCTCTACTTTTCCATGGCTCCTCTTGATAAATCGGATATCTGCACGGCATTTGACGCAATGACTTTAGTTCGTCCACTATCCGTTGCTTGATATTCATCGCAATCTCTGGCTCCAGTAAAGAAAAGGCAATGTATTCATAGATATCGCGCAAATCCCGTTTTGCCTCTTCTGCCAGTTGAACTCTATACATCATATGCCGTAATCCTTCTGCATCTCGGCAACAACGTCATCAAGGTCATAAAGCCGCCCGGCGGCAACATCGGCATACCCTTTTTCTAATGCAGCGTTTAGCTCGGTGGCATTCATCGCGCCAATTGCAACAGGTTTCGAGGCCGGCAGTTTCATGTCGAAGGGGATTCCTCTCTGCATGATGATTTGTCGCAAAAATAGCCCGATTGCGTTGGACATGGGGATGCCCAGTAGATTCAGAACCTGCTCTGCTTGCTGCTTTATTTCCGGCTCGACACGAGCAAATACGTTTGCTGTTCTTTGCATAACAATCGCTCCTAATCATTTTTCTTTCAGTCATATTGTATGCGATTGTATTGCATTATGCAAGCAACTTAAAACCATGCTAGGCCCCCCTGCCCACACCGCATCTTGATCAGCAGATTGTAATCGTGCCATAATCCTTGCCGTCGGCGGCAGTTATAGAGAATTTCTTTACAACTGAATCGGAAGAAAGTTCGCCATCGTCAAAGACTTTCTTAATGTGTTGACCGATATTCTGCGGCGTAACATCATACAACGCCGCCATCATCTTCTGTGTCAACCAAATATTCTCATCTTGATAGCGCATCTCGAAGCTGTCCGCACTGTCGCCGGTGGCGGCTACGTAAGTAAGATACTCCGCCGCCGAACTGCAGATAGTCGGCAGATTTTTTTTCTTTTTCAAGTTTCCGCCTCCCAATATCGCTTATGTGCTCTATTTACATCATAGTGAAAAAACAGATCACGGTCAACAAAAAAGAACCGTGAAAAGAAATCTGCGAAAAGAAATCATAGTCCCTTTCTGTTACGTAAGGATACGTGGCGACGATTACCGTCGCCCCAGCAGTTGCTCCTCAACCGCCAGCCGCGCCACCAAACTGCGAATATGCGCCCGCGCCATACTCTCTTGCTCCGCCTGATCGGCAGGGGCGGGGACAACATCTCCCATGATCCCCAAAAACTGGCTCACCTTTAAGCCCAGCGTCTCCTGCATGTCCTGATCCGATCCACGGGGCGAAACGAGATAATAGCACAACAGCGAATCCGGCTGGCCAATACGATGGGCGCGATCCTCGGCCTGGCTGTGCACCGCGGGCGACCAATCCAGCTCGCCAAACACCACGCAACTGGCCCGCTGCAGGTTGAGCCCGGCAGCGGAACGCAATGATATACAACACAAATCCGTGTCCCCACCCTGGAACGCCAGCACGGACACATCCTTCTGGTTGGTGCTCTCCCGCCCGGTCACAAACACCGGGCCCAGGGCACGCAGCTCCTTGCGGTACAAATCCATCACCTGATGGTGGTGGGCAAACAGCAGCACCCGCTCCCCGCTTTCCACCAAGGCCCGCACAAAGGCAGCCACAAAGGGCGCTTTGGCCACGCCGGTGGCCTGCCGCTCGTCTTGGCTGATCTGCTCCTCCAGCAGAGCGCGCTGGGAGGCGGTAAGGTTTTCATCCCGCAGCATGGGCAACTTTTCTAATGCAGGCAGCATCAGCTTGCGGTACACCGCGTCGTCAAAGTCGATCTCCTGCACCGCGCGGCGCTTGGGCGGAAGCTCGGATAGCACCTCGGCCTTGGTGCGGCGGAACATCAGCCCCTCCCGCCGCAGGTGGTCGCCCAGCAGATCGGGTTTGGCCACGATGGCGTTGCCGTATCCGTAACACCACTCCCTGGTAAAACTCTCCCAACTGCCCAGAAAGTGAAAATCCAGTATGTTGATCACATTCCAGATCTCGCCGCCCTTGTTGTAGATCGGCGTGCCGGATAGGCCGATCACCCGGTCGCAGGCCTCGGCGATCAGGCTGGCCGCCGAGTATTTTTCGGTACCCGCGTGGCGGAGCTCCTGGATCTCGTCGAATATCACCGAGCGCATGCCCAGCTCGGGCAGGATTTTTTTCCAGCCCCGCAATAGTAAATAGTGCACGATGTAGATGTCGGCCTCGGGCAAATCATAGGGTCTTAAGCCACGCAGCACATGCACGCGCACCCCGCCTTCCAGCGCCAGGAAGCGATCAATCTCCCGCTGCCAGTTGCGGATCAGGTGCGGGGGCACGATGAGCAGCAGAGGCAGTGCCCGGGTGGTGGCCAGCCAGGCCAGGGCCTGTACGGTTTTGCCCAGGCCCATCTCGTCGGCCAGCAGCCCACGGGGATTGGCCAGCAGCCATGCCAGTCCCTTTTTTTGGAACAGGCGCAATTTCCCCGTAAAATGTGCGGTTGGCGGCTCGGCGATGGCGGGGAGTTTGGCGGTTTCGGCCCGCTGGATGGCGTAGGCCCGCGCTTCTTCCAGCGCCTGAGCCCAGCGTTCTCTGTCGCGTTCACGGATGTCCAGGGGATAACGCAACATGAGCCAGTTAAGCTCACCGATCACCCGCCGATGGGCGGTAAAGCGAGCCTCGCCGCGCCTATGGCCGTCACTACCCGGAAACAGCCGCTTGGCCAGCTCGGTGACGCAAGGTTCGCCCTGGATGGTCCAGCAGCGGGCACGGCGGTTGTAACTCAGCGTGCCGTACACATGGGAAGGCTGGCCTCCCTCCAGCAGGTAAGCAGGCAATGATTCATGCCGGGCATCTTTTGGATCTTGCAAGAAACAGGCCTCTTTTCATAACTGTTTGGAACCGCAATTGTAGGGGCGGCCCTGTGTGGCCGCCCGCCCGTTTCATGGGCGGTTGCGTTGCCTCTGGGCGACCACATAGGGTCGCCCCTACAAAGGCAACGCGATCCCCCATAATCGATTCATCGACAAACAATAGCAGGGCTTTCCGCCCACATGGGCAGGCAAATTGGCGCTGCGCTCCACCACCACAATCAACGCCTGCACTTCCTCGCAAGATGCATATCGCCCCAACTGCCGCAAAAGCACGCGCCTAGATGGCTTGCCGCACTTCACCTCGATGCCGATGCCACCAGCCAAAAAGTCGATGCGGCATCGGGGCCCGAGCTTGGCCTCGTGGGTGCAGGCAATGCCCGCCGCCTCCAGCTCGGCAGCGATACGCGCGTGCATCTCCAGCTCCGATGTTCCGGGCGGGATACGCAAAGCGGACAGCGCGGATAGTACGGTTTCGGCGTCCACGCTATCCCTCCTGCTTGTCCAAGATCGCGAGGCCATTATACCATAGGTTGGTTATCCCTTCAACATAGACACAATATATGCAAAAACCGCAGGCACAAACCTGCGGTTCACAAACAGCTCCTAATCCCTATCTCCTACCCCCTTCTAGGCACACACACCACCTGCCCCGCCCGGAAATCCGAAGGCAACAAATGTGGATTCACCCGTAGCAGCATACCCACCGTCACGCCGTGCCGGGCGGCAAGGGCGGCGATGTCCTCACCCTCGGCCACACTGTGCGGCATACCCTCGTTGCAGCGGCCTCGTGCACCCCGCTCCGGCAAACGCAGGATATCCCCTACCCGCTGCTGGCCCAGGCGCAAAGTGGGATTCATCGCCTGGAAGGCATTGAGCGATACATCGCTCGCCAGCAGGATATCTGCGATGCTCTCCCCCTCTTGCACACGGTGTGTATCTTGGCGGGAGGGCGGCGTAGGCGCAGGGGCGGGCGTCGCAACAGGAGCAGGTGGATCGGCCAATGGGATGCACAGCACATCCCCTACGATCAACCGGCCGGGCTGCAACTCCGGATTGGCTTCCATCAACGCCCGCACACTCACATCGAACCGCCTGGCGACCAGTTGGAAGCTGTCGCCACGGCGAACCATGTAGGGTTTGCCTGGGCAGGGCGATGATACGGCTACCGTTTGTGCCGCTTCCGGCTCTGCTTCGGGCTCTGCCTCTGATTCTGTTTCCGGCTCAACCTCTGGCTCTTCAGCTTCCACAAACGGTATTACAGGCGGCGCACCCAATACCACCAGGCCCGCCGCAGGCATCGTTTCTTCTTCCGGCACAAAAATGCTGACCGGTTCCGGTTCATCCTCCACAACATCCACATCTTCTACATCATCTTCCAGCGGCAACTCCCTGAAGGCCATGAGGCCTTCGTCCGCCACTGCCTCCTCAACCTGCCGGAATACCTCTATCCGCTCTTGTTCATCCTCTGGCAATGTTGTTTGGGTCACAGGCTCCTCCAACGGGGGGACGACAAAATCCAAGCTATGTACGGGCGGCAAGGTTTTGCGGATGGTTTTTGTTACGGTCTTTGCGCGAACACGCACGCAAAACACCCCTCTCTTGCTCTATAGATACGCTATCTTATGAGCGGGAGAGGGGTTTTAGCGCAGAAATACTGCCACTTAAACTGCTATTTGTTCAACACACGCAACGTCTCTTCTACAGCGCGCTGGGCGGTGAAACCAAATTCCTCAAACAGCTTAGCCGCCGGAGCCGACGCGCCGTAGCCGTCTAGGCCGATCACCGCGCCGTCCAAGCCCACGTAACGATACCAGCAGGTGGATACACCGGCCTCCATGGCCACCCGAGCGCGTACTGCCTTGGGCATCACGGCCTCACGATAGGCGGCATCCTGGGCTTCAAACAACTCCAGGCAGGGCATGGAAATCACGCGGGCATCAACGCCCTGCTCCCACAACATCGCCTGGGCTTGTACCATCTGCTCTACTTCGGAACCGGAGGCCATCAGCAACGCCTGGGGTACGGCGTTTTTGCTGTCCGAAAGGATGTAGCCCCCCCGCAGGGCCTGCTGCCCGCTGTTTGCGTACAGGGGCAGATCCTGGCGGCTGAGCACCAGGCAGGTGGGCAGGCCGTTGGTGATGGCGGTGACCCAACCGGCCGTCACCTCGCGGCTGTCGGCGGGCCGGAACACCAGCAGATCGGGCACGGCGCGCAGACCGGCCAAGTGCTCCACGGGCTGATGGGTGGGGCCATCCTCGCCCACGCCAATGGAATCGTGAGTAAGGATGTAGGTAACCGGCAGCTTCATGATGGCCGACATGCGCATGGCGTTTTTCATGTAATCGCTGAACACAAAGAAGGTAGCCCCGTAAGTACGCAGGCCGCCGTGGGCGGCGATGCCATTGGCGATGGCCGCCATGGCATGCTCGCGTACGCCGTAGTGCAGGTTGGATCCGGCGCGGTTTTCGGCACAAAAACTGCCTGCGTTTTTCATATCGCTTTTGTTAGAGGGAGCTAGGTCGGCCGAGCCGCCGATCAGGTTGGGCACAAACCCGGTGAGCCGGTTAAGCACCTCACCGGAGCTGTTGCGGGACGCGGCCTTCTTGTCAAAGGCCCAAAGGGACTCTTCGGTAATAAGATCGGGCAACGCGCCCCCGAACCAGCGCTCCCACTCTTGGGCCAGGCCGGGATGGGCGGCGGCATAGCGGGCAAACAACTCGGCCCATTCCCCTTCATACCCACGCCCCCGCTGCAAAAAATCATCGTAATGCTTGCGGACTTGGGGCAGCACCTCAAAATCCCCCGCTGGCAAACCAAAGCCGGCCTTCATAGCAGCGATGTTGTCGGCCCCCAGGGGTTCACCGTGGGCGCTGGCCTTGCCTTGCTTGACGGCGCAGCCAAAACCAATCTGTGTGGGCACGATGATAAGGGTAGGCTTCGAAATATCGCTCTTGGCTTCGGCCAGGGCCTTTGCCACCTGAGAAAAATCGTTACCGTCTTCCACACGGAGCACCCGCCAGCCGTAGGCCACAAAACGCGCGCCCACATCCTCTTGAAAGGCCAAGTCGGTTCCGCCCTCAATCGTGATCTTGTTGTCGTCGTACAGCACCACCAGTTTGCCCAGAGCCAGGGTACCGGCCAGGGAGGCGGCTTCGCTGGCGATGCCTTCCATCATGCAGCCGTCGCCGCACAGGGCATAGGTCATGTGGTCTACCACAGGAAAACCGGGCCGGTTGAACTGGGCGGCCAGGCGCGCCTCGGCCAAAGCAAAACCCACGGCATTGGCAAAACCCTGGCCTAGGGGGCCGGTGGTTACTTCTACGCCCGGGGTGTGGCCGTATTCGGGGTGGCCAGGGGTTTTGCTTCCCCACTGGCGGAACTGCTGCAAGTCCTCCATGGCCAGGCCATACCCAAATAAATGGAGCAGGCTGTACAGCAGAGCCGACGCATGGCCGGCCGAAAGCACAAAACGATCCCGGTTGACCCATTCCGGGTTGGCGGGGTTGTGGCGCATGCCTTGCATCCACAGGGCATAGGCTGCGGGGGCCATGCCCATGGGCGCGCCGGGATGGCCGGAATTGGCCTTTTGTACGATGTCGGCAGACAGGGCACGAATGGTGTGGACGCAAAGGGCGTCGATTGATTGGGACGTGATAGGCATGGGGATTCCTCCTTTTATGTCTCTATTTCTTATGTCTCTATTTTTTATGTTTCTATCTCATCTAATTGCCTGCCCCGCATCCAATCATAGAGAGGTGCGACGCGTTCGAAGTCTTTTTGCAGATTCTGAACGATGGCCCCGGAAAACAGGGCGTCAAAGTCCTGGGCGCCTGTGGTGTTCTGAAAATAAAAACCCTTTTTGACGTACAGATCGCGTAATGCCTCCGGCACTTCAGGGGGCACGGCCAGCCGCTTGTAGGCGTCGCCCTGCAAGGCAAACCGCTCCGGGATGCCGCAATGGGCAAGTAGATCCAAAATCTCCTGGGGTTTGGCAATGATGCGGCGGCGCACCCTGTCCATGGTCTGTTTGTTTTCGGCATAGTACCCAAAGCCCCAATGGGTGGCCTCTGGGGATACATCCCAGTAAAACCCCATGGCATCGGCGGTGGCCTGGCCCGCGTATCGCCAAGAGAGCCACATATGATCCCGGTACGGATCCTTGTTGTGGGAGAAACGTGTATCCCGCCGGATCCGGGACACCACCCTGGCCGGGCGCACATCAAACTGGGGATCAATCCCGGCGAGGGTAGGCCCCATGGCTTGGGCCAGCGCCTGCAATGGTTCCTTTACGAAGCGCTCGTACCGCTCACGGTTTTGCTCAAAAAAGTCCCGGTTGTTGTTAAAGCGCAGGGCCAAAAAGAAATCGATCATTTCCCTAGGAATGCCGCTGAACAAACAATCACCTCATTTCCGGTGGATAGTATACCATATCCTGCGCGGGGCGGGAAGGGTTGTACGAAAAACTGGGGCAACTACATTTATGTATAAAATTTCCAATAATTTCATCATTAGGCAAAGCGCCCGCATGAATCCCTCCACCGCTGTGGCGCTCCCCCTCCCTTTGACAAGGGAGGTAGGGGTTAAGGGCGAAAGTTGAGAAAAAATCCCTTTCCTCTTGTTAAAGGAGGGCAAGGATTTTCACGAACTTTTGGTTCCTATTCCCTACCTCCCTTGTCAAAGGGAGGGGGACCGCCGCAGCGGTGGAGGGATTCATGCGGGTGTTTTTGGCGTTAGCAAGCTGGTTTGTATAAACTCGGTTGCAATTGCTGTTGCCCACAAGAAACCGCCCCACACACAACGCATGGAGCGGCATTTTGATGAAATACATTACGCGTCGGCACTGCGGGCGCGGCGGCGACGGGTGTATTCGGGTGGATCGCCCCTTTCGTCTCTTTCGGCAGGCTCCCGCATCCGGGCCAAGTAGGCGCTTGCCGCGTCATCCACGGTGCGGGATGGGACCGTTTCGTCTTGCTCCGGCTGCTCCGGGCGGCCATACTTTGCCGCCAACTCGCTCATGGACATGCCGCTGGTGAGGCCCACGCCTTCCATAGGTTTAGCAGGTTTGGCGGGCCTGGGCTTGGGCGGGTTGATCTCTTGGGCGTATTCCAGCCCTACATCCAAATCGTCAAACACATCGAGGGCATCGCGGCGGGGTGAATCCTGTATGGGCTTGTGTTTGGTTGTATTGCCCGTGTAATCTCGGCGGGGCCCACGCTCCATGGAATCGATGGCCGATTCGCTCTGAGCCTTTTCCCGGGCCTGCCTGCGGCGACTCACCACAATCATACCCAGCACGGCAGCCAGCGCCGCCATCAGCACCCCCGCCAGCACCCACAGCAGGGTCATGCCGTTGCCGGAATCATCCCCGGTGGCGCCAGACACAAAGATATCCTCCTCTTCCTCCGGAGGCTCGGTGGGGCGCTCGGTGGGCGCGGGTGTCGGTGGGGGAGGCGTGGCAAAAGCCACGTACACCATTTCCTTCTCATCTTGCGTAACGGTTTGGGATACGCCCTGCCCGTTAAGGCCGATAACCGAAAAACCAAAGGTGCCGTGCATACTGGCCAGCAGGCGCTTGGCAACAACACGCTCCTCGCCCGGCGCCAGGGTGCCGATGTCGGCAATGGTGGTTTTGCCGTGCATCAGCACCAGGTCGTTCCCCGTGGCTTCCCCGGTGTTGCGCACCGAAACCACAAAGTCGATGATGCCCGGTTCCTCGTAGATTTCCAAAGTATCGGTGGTGGCTTGGATGGCAAGCTGCAACTGCCTGCTCATGTCCAGCGCCGTTATCCGGATAAAGTTGGAGGAGATGTCCAGCGTCCTGCCGTCGGAACCTGTGCCCGTTACCAAAAAAGCATATTCGTCGGTTTTTTCCACGGCAAAGGTGTGTGTCACGGAATGCCTGCCGTTGTTGGCCCGCAGTTCGATGCCGGTGGCGATATCGCCCAACTGGGGGCTGGTGACCTTTATATCCTTGTAGGATACGGCGCTGGAGTTGTTAAGGTTGAGGGTTAAGGTTAGGTTTGTGCCCGGCTCCACCTCGGTCCTGCTGCTGGTCCTAAGGTTGGCGGTAACACCGCCCCTTTCGAACCGGATCGTTTTGGTGCCGATGTTGGATATGGTGGTGTTCCTGCTTGCACCCTCCACCCGATACGTAACCCTGGGCCTGGATGTGATGGACCTGTTGCCCATGGAATACTGATAGTTCTGGGTTACGGTTTCGCCCGCGCCGATGCGTGGGATGGTCACCCTGTCCCTGCTGCTTAGGTTGGAGTTGGTGATCACCACGTCTATAATATCGGTATCGCTGCCATTGTGCAGCGTATAGGCCAGCGTAACGGTTTGCCCCCGGCTGGCGACCTCGGGCGTAATGGTGTAGGAGGCCGTGAGCCTGCCACCACTACTGCCACCGGATGAACCCGAGGTAGAGGAAGCCGTAGCCCTGGAGATAGGAACCGGAATGGCGCGGGTGGTGTTGCCCCAACTCAGATTGTACACAAATCTGCCGTTGGCCAATTCCGCTTCGGAAACCGCCCACTTCCCGCTATAAGTAACCTTATCCCCCGGGCTCAGCTTGCTGTTTGGAAGGGATACTTGATTGCGGTTGGGATCCATCAATGTGATGCTGATATCCTCCACCGTTTCGCCCAAATGGGTGATGGTGATGGTGACGGTTACCTCTTGAGGCCCGGAAATGGACGCGGGCGAAACGGAAGGGGAGATCGAAAAGGAACTGGTATTAGCGCTTGCATCCCCAGCCAGCGCAACGCCCATAGCGGCAAACAGGAGTGCAAACGCCCCCATACAAATCACAAGAAAAGCAACTCGTTTCATGCGCAATAGGTGCACATAGATCGTGCGCCTTCCTCCTCCCTTAACGATCTTTGACAAAATACCTAATCTTCCACACCGAAATTGTAGTGCATTGGACGCAATTTGTCAAGCAAATCATAACGAAAAATGCACCTTATTGTAAATACTCGTAACATTTATGGCAAAAGAAGCCTCCCTAATTCATGTATACATCATACAAGAGTTCTTCCCATAAATACAGACGCAGCTGGGCTGGGTTTGGTTGCAAACAATACATACATTGTGCGCAGTTTATTAAGGTTTATACAGGAAGTGTAAAAAAGAGACTGCCCTACGACAGTCCCTTATATATCCGTCTCCCGTACTAGAATTTCAGCGCGTTGACCTTCACACCCGGGCCCATCGTAGACGAAAGCACCACCGAACGCAGGTAGTTGCCCTTGGCCGCCGCGGGTTTGGCCTTGATGATGGCCTCCATCAGGGTGGTTAGGTTTTCCAACAACTTGGCAGGGTCAAAGCTCTTTTTGCCGATGGGGCAATGGACAATACCCGTCTTGTCCACGCGGTACTCCACCTTACCGGCCTTGATCTCCTCGATGGCGCGGGCCACATCCATGGTTACAGTGCCACTCTTGGGGTTAGGCATGAGGCCCTTGGGGCCCAATACGCGACCAATGCGGCCCACCACACCCATCATGTCCGGCGTGGCCACCACCACGTCGAACCCAAACCAGTTCTCGGTCTGGATGCGAGTCACCAGCTCCTCGGCGCCCACAAAGTCAGCGCCGGCGGCTTCGGCCTCTTTGGCCTTGTCGCCCTTGGCAAACACCAGCACCCGCACCGTGCGGCCTGTTCCGTTGGGCAGCACCACGGCGCCGCGCACCTGCTGATCGGCATGCCGGGGATCCACGCCCAGGCGTGCGGAGAGTTCGATGGTTTCGTCAAACTTGGCTTTGGCGGTTTGCAGCACCAGATCGATGGCCTCGGCGGGTTCGTAGGCCTTAAGGGAATCAATGAGCTTGGCGCTGTCTACATATTTTTTTCCATGCTTCACGGGGAATTCCTCCTTGTGGTTCTAGCGGTGTTGACCTCCCACTTCGGGTAGGTAATTGCTTGATTTGATTTATTGATCGGCAACCAGCACGCCCATGGAACGGGCGGTGCCCGCCACCATACGCATGGCGGCCTCGATGCTGCCGGCATTTAAGTCGGGCATCTTTTGGGTGGCGATGTCGCGCAGTTGCTCCTGGCTCAGCGTGGCCACCTTGTCTTTTTGCGGAACAGCGGAGCCGCTCTCGATGTTCAGTGTCTTTTTGATCAGCACCGGCACCGGTGGCGTTTTGGTGATGAAGGAGAAAGAGCGATCAGAGTAAACAGTGATCACCACGGGGATCACCAGGCCCGCTTGTTTGGCGGTGCGCTCGTTAAACTCCTTACAAAAGCCGGGGATGTTGATGCCATGTTGGCTCAACGACGGGCCGATGGGCGGTGCGGGCGTCGCCTTGCCCGCCTGAACCTGGAGTTTGCAGTACCCTACGATTTTTTTGGCCATGGTATTCCCTCCTATGGTAAATGTGGTTTTGCGGAACGAAGTTCCTCCCACTTAGGAAACGCTACTTTAAAGAGACACTACTTCATTTTCTCCACCTGGAAAAATTCTACATCGACGGGGGTATTCCGGCCGAACATCTCCACCGACACACGCAGTTTCTGCGCCTCGGCATCCACTTCTTCGATGGTGCCGATAAAGTCTTCCAACGGGCCGGAAAGTATCTTGACTTGTTCGCCAACTTCCATATCCACCTTTACAGAGGATCCGCCCGAGAGCATACGCTCCACCTCTTGCTCGGTTAGGGGGATGGGCTTGGAACCCGGGCCCACAAAGCCGGTAACGCCGCGGGTATTGCGCACCACGTACCAGGTTTCATCGGTCATGATCATGCGAACCAGCACATACCCGGGAAACACTTTGCGCGGCACCACGCGCCGTTTGCCGTTCTTGATTTCGACAACGTCTTCCATCGGCACGCGGGCCTCTTGCACGAGGTCCATCATGCCGTTGTTTTCCACCGCCTTTTCCAAGTCGGTTTTTACTTTGTTTTCGTAGCCGGAATAGGTATGTACCACATACCACCGGGCCGCAGCAGCTTCAGCCATACTGTATTAACCCCCGCTGATGATCGTGCGCAGCAGCGCGCTGGTGCCCAAGTCCAGCAGCCCAATCAGCACCGCCATCAGCACCATAAAGGAAACGACAACAATGGTGTAGTTGGTTAAATCCTTGCGGTTGGGCCAAGAGACTTTTCGCAGCTCCGAGATCATGTTTTTAAAGGAAAGAAAAAATACGCGCTTAAGCCCGCCCCCGAGCCTAGAAAAAAACGCGGGCTTTTTGTTCGAAGCCTTAACCAGTTTTTTATCCGGCATGGTGTTCACATCCTCCGCCTTGCTCACAGTACAAACCGCGCCTTTTTGCAAAAGCGATTAGCGGGTTTCCTTGTGGCTGGTGTGCTTTTTGCAGAAACGGCAATACTTGCTCATTTCAATGCGGTCTGGGTTGTTTTTTTTGTTTTTCATGGTATCGTAGTTGCGCTGTTTGCAATCAGCGCAGGCCATCGTAACTTTTACGCGCACGTGGGGCACCCCCTATCCGAAAAAATCATAAAAATCATGTATTTCAACGCCTCGCAGAAAGAGACGCTCGTACACTTTAACACAAACCCCGTGCTGTGTCAACGCACAAACATCACTTTAATTGCAAATTTACGACGCTTGGGGCAACATTTTCACTTGGCGATTCTTCGTTGCCTATACCCATGGCATAATCATTGGAACACATCCTGCCAAAAAACATTCCGCATTCCGTGTCATCTCGTTGGAGAACCGGAAAAATCCGTGCCTCTCATAAAAACTTACCGCCTTTGGCACAGAATACACAACGACCCCTTTAGAACCGATATGACGAACGGAAATATTTCTTAGCACAAAGAGTGTCTGCCGAAATATCCTTGAGCTGAGCGTGTCTTCTTTTGTAGACGTCTCATGCATCTTCATGTGTTGATATTGTTTCGCCGTGGCAAAAATTTTGATCTCCATCGCAGACAGGGTTGTATTTTCATTATCCACAAAAGTCTCACCTGGGATATCCCCGCGAATCATTACGCCGGCACAGGCAACTGACGCATACGATATAACGTTATCCCGCTTATCATCCAAGAAAAGATAGCCCACTGTCGAAGCATCATGCCGATCAGCAGCAACATATTGATTTAGATTCTGATTTCCACAATCGAAATCATCTATATATGCAGCTATTTTTGGGGTTAACCGGCACATTCGCACATAAATATCTTCTGCATGCTTTCCCATTTTAGCTCTTTTTCTTCCGCATGCAAAGCTTCACAAACTCTTTTCTCAACTCTTCATTTTTCTTCGTACTTTCTTTATCTGCTGATGCTTCCTTGATCCTCTTCCATTCGGAAGCAGTCATTACATAAGCATCCGGCTTGGGCACCGCCATCATAGCCATATGAACCCTCCCTTTCCGTCTCGACACAACCTTCCCCCCATACACTTAGCTTTAACATAGTGTACACAGGGCAATGAGACGTTATGCTCCATCCATCCCCAAGCAATCATTTCTAACCTCATCATATCGTTATCCTGCAACCAAGTCAAGAAAAAGCTACACAGTTTAAGGCAAAAAGAGAGATTGCGATCCACTATTGGCCTGCCAATGCCTCTTCAATCAGGAACAACGGAACCTTCATCCAAAGCCTTCCTTCTGGTGTTGCGCTAAAGTAATAATCGAGGGTAATCTCTCCCGTCTCATTGGAAACAATGGACACCCTTTCTGGGCGCAACCCTTCGGGAAGCCGGTATCCGGGCAGGGTTTGAAAGGACTCATCCCCTCTTTCGTGGGCAATAAAAACGGCTTGGGGCGAATCCTTCCATTGTTCAAAGATCAAGCCAGTGTCAAAGTATTGGCCGGTATGTAGATTGAACATGTTTAGGCTCAGGGTTATTGTCTGCCGGTCCGTGTTCCTGAAGTAAAAATTCACCCTCACATAGTGTTCGGTCGTGTAGGCTCCAACCCTCACCCAAGTTACGTTCTGAGCCCAGGAATCCATTTCGGCGATATGTCGCTCCGCGATATCTGCCAGCGCAGCGTTGATCTTCGCCTCGGCCTGGGGTACATGCCCGTCATCCACACGAAGGGAAGGCACAGGGAATGATAAACCCCCGGGCAGCAAGCGGTACTGAAAACCCACGTCTACCATACACCTTCCCCAGGGGCTGATCCAATGATTGAGCGGCACAAACGCGGAAGGTGTCCAGAACGTAGTCCAATCCAACTGCCAGAAGGGAATGGTGTCGGCATAAAAAAGCCTGATGTCGCCCTCTTCGGTAAATATGAAATAGGGGTGATCGTTGGGGAAGCCGGGGAAGCTATCGTTCTGATTGGGCGCAAACACGGTGTGCCTGTTGATATAATCGATGTAATTGACGCCATCGAAAAACAAATCTGACAGCGCTAGCACCCGCTTTTGTTCGATGTCAAAAACCACGGTGCGCAGGGGAAAGTTGTCTTCCTGGCCGTCCTCGTCCAAATCGCCTGCTATCCACATGCTCAGGAGTGCGGTGTTGACGTCTATATTTTCGTCATAATCATGATATTCAAAGTCCTCATCGCCGACTAACCACATGCTGGGGATCATGGTATGGGCGGCCATATCGTAGTCGTCCTCATAATCCTCAAAGTATAATTCCATACAAGCTTGTGCCCACCACGCGTCGGCCATCGCCAATACATCATCGGGAATCTGGGGAATATCCTCCTCATCATCATATGGATGGTAAAACGCATACAGCCTGGCCTCCGTCCCCCCTGTGCCGCTGGACATATGCGTACGCGCCCACTGCTCCTCGTTTGCTTCCGTCTCGCCGGGCGCAGCTCCAGCCAGGGGCACGTACCCCGCCGCCGCCGCTACCCCCTGCCCCTCTTCAGACAGCAACCAGGCCACAAACTCACGCGCCAGGGCATCGGTTGGGGTATCTTTGCGCAGCACGGCGTAGTAGTTGGTGCACAGCGGATACGTGCCGTCGGATATGGTCTGCACGCTGGGC
>WQXF01000061.1 GCA_009784985.1 Clostridia bacterium
GGCTGCGGCCTGCGCCTGCGTGGTGCTGTGTTTTGGCAGCCCCAGCGCCCAGCAGGTGGAGGCGCTCAACGAAATGGGGGACTTTCTGGAGGAGCAGGGCAGCTGGGCCAAGGCCTATGCCAAATACCATGAGGCCCTGGAGGCGGAGCAGGCGCTCTACGGGGCGTCGGCGGAAAAGATTGCCGCCGCCCAGGTGAATCTTGGCCGCATGTGCGAACGCCTGGCCGACTGGCCCGAGGCCCTGGATCATTACATGGAGGCCTATCGCATCGTGGGTGGGGAAGCCGCACTAGAGGATGTACGCCGCGCCTACCTGGCCGACGGGCGGGATGTGGAGGCGTTTGAGGAATGGTTGAATCGTTAACTGAGGAGGAAAAACGCGCTTGCAATCACCGCTGACCCATCAAATCGATGCCCTGCTGGACCGGGTGGAAAAACCCGCCCGCTATACCGGCGCAGAAATGAACGCGCTGGTAAAACCCTATGAGCCGGGCATGCTCCGTTTTGCCTTTGCCTTCCCGGATGTGTACGAGGTGGGCATGTCCCACCTGGGCGCCAAAATACTGTATCATATCATCAATCAACATCCCCACGCCCTGTGTGAGCGGGTGTTTGCCCCCTGGGTGGACATGATGGATTTGATGCGGGAGAACAATGTCCCCCTCTTTTCGCTGGAAACCCACACACCCATACGGGAATTTGACATCGTAGGTTTTACCCTGCAATACGAGATGACCTACACCAATATACTGGAAATGCTTTCGCTCGCCGGCATCCCCCAACGAAACGAACAGCGCGGCCAGCACGATCCTATCGTGATCGCAGGCGGACCTTGCGCCTTTAACCCGGAGCCCCTCCATGCCTGCGTCGACGCCTTTGTGATTGGCGACGGTGAGGAATGTGTGCTAGAGGTGATCGATACCGTGCGGGCCGCCCGGCAAGCCAACACAACCCGCGCCGATTGCTTGCGGGAATTGTCAAAGATATCCGGCGTGTACGTGCCCGCCTTTCCGGCCCCGGTACAAAAATGTGTGATAAACGATCTGGACGCCGCCGCCTTTCCGGAGGCTTTTGTGGTGCCCTATACCGGCATCGTACACGACCGCATCATGCTGGAGGTGCTGCGGGGCTGCACCAGGGGATGTCGATTCTGCCAAGCCGGTATGCTGTACCGGCCGGTGCGGGAACGCAGTTTGCGTACCTTGCTGGATCAAGCCGATAAGCTGGTGGATGCCACAGGCTACGACGAGATTTCCCTCTCCTCCCTGTCCACCGGCGATTACTCCTGCCTGCCCCAACTCACCCGGGAGTTGATGGCCCGTTTTGAGGCGCGGCGGGTGTCCATATCCTTGCCTTCGTTGCGGCTGGACAGTGTGCTCAAGGAGTCCCTGCAGGAGACCCAGCGGGTGCGCAAAACCAGCCTCACCTTTGCGCCCGAGGCCGGAACCCAGCGCTTGCGCGATGTGATCAACAAGGGCGTTACCGAGGAGCAGTTGCTGCAAAATGTGCGCGATGCCTTTGGAAACGGCTGGAGCGCCGTCAAGTTATACTTTATGATCGGCCTGCCCACGGAAACAGATGAAGATGTCGTGGGCATCGCCGATTTGGCCGCCAAAGTGATTGAGGCTTATTTTGAGGTGCCCAAGGCCCAGCGAGCCAAGGGCTTGCGCGTTACCTGCGGCGTGGCGGTATTTGTGCCCAAGCCCTTTACGCCCTTCCAATGGGCCGCCCAAGATACGGTGCCCCGGATCATGCACAAGGTGCAGCTGCTGCGCGAGAGCCTGCGCAAGGTAAAGGGCGTCACCCTCAATTGGCATGCCCCGGAGCTTTCGTTTTTAGAGGCCTGCTTTGCCCGTGGCGACCGGCAACTGTACGCTGTGCTGGAGCGGGCATGGGAATTGGGCTGCCGGTACGATGGCTGGAGCGATCATTTTCAGTACGAGCGGTGGATGCAGGCCTTTGCCGATTGTGGCCTGGACCCCGCCGATTACGCCAACCGGGAGCGGAGCCAAGATGAGCCGCTGCCCTGGGCTTTTATCGACGCGGGCGTGACCCAAGATTATCTGTGGCGGGAGTATGAGCGTTCCCTTTGCGCCGAATCCACGCCGGACTGCCGCCAGGGCTGCCAAGGCTGCGGCCTGCAGCGCACAGCGTTTCAGGGGGTGTGCAGGCCGTGAAGATGCTGTTGGCTTTTCAAAAAGGCGATGCCCTCCGCCATCTGGGTCATTTGGATTTACAGCGGGCCATGCAGCGGGCGTTGCGGCGCAGTGGCCTGCCGGTACGTTATTCCCAGGGTTTTAATCCCCACATGCTCACCTCTTTTGCATCGGCGCTGTCGGTGGGGGTATCCAGCGATGAAGAAATCCTTGAAGTCGCATTGGAAAAACCGATGGATGCCGATGATTGCCTTGCCCGCATGAACGCCGTGTTACCCGATGCTCTGCGCGCGACCAAGGCGGTGCTGGTGGAGGATTCCCATCCGGCGCTGATGGGGTTGCTCAAACAGGCCGGGTACACGGCTGGGCTGCTAGGCGCCGACGCAACCGTACTTTATGCCGCGGCCGAATCCTTCCTGGCCGAGGCTGAGGTCATGGCTCTGCGCAAAAGCAAACGAAAAGAAACCATGGTGAACATCCGCCCCATGGTGCATGCGCTTACCGTGGTTGAGGAGGAAGGTAGCGTTAGGCTGAACATGCGGCTTTCGTTAGAAGAAACCGCCACCCTCAAACCGGATTTGCTGATCGCCACGCTGTGGGAGCGGGCGGGGTTGTTGCGGGAGGATATGCCCCCGCCCCGGTTGCGGCGCACCGGGTTGTTTGGGGTGAGGGATGGGCGGGTTGTGCGGTTGATTCAGGTATGATGCCGATCAAGAAACAAGGCAATCCAGGCAGGAAGCCTGTAGGGGCGATTATCAATCGCCCGAAGAAGCTGGAGGGCGATTGATAATCGCCCCTACAGGAACGGCAGGCTTAAATTATGCGAGGATACTTTATTGAGAAAAGAACTACCTGCAAGAAAAAATGTCCGATTAAGGGGCTACGATTATTCAAGACCCGGGCGTTACTTTGTTACGCTGTGTGTCAAGGACGGACATGATATGCTTGGAAACATCGTAACCTCTGTAGGGGCGATTATTAATCGCCCGAAAACTTTGGTAGAGTTAACGAAATACGGAGATGTAGCAGAAAAAGCAATTCGTGAAATTTCTGTTTGTTATCAAGGCATTTTCGTGGATAAATATGTCATCATGCCCAACCACATACACATGATACTCGTACTGCAAAGCAAGCATGAAAGCGGCGGGCGATTAATAATCGCCCCTACAAAGGTATCTGCCATTGTTCAGCAGTATAAACGTAGTGTTACAAAGCTAATCGGTTTCAGCATGTGGCAAAAATCCTACCACGACCATATCATTCGCGATGAGGACGAGTACCAGCGTATATGGCAGTACATAAACGAAAACCCGGAAAAATGGACTGAGGACAAGTATTATGGCTAGCGTGGAGTGCAAAATGGAAACTGCGGTTATGAATCGCCTGCTCGTCGTTGATGCGGACGGGGATCGGGCTGTACTGGCCCTGATTGAAGAAGGCAGGGTAACAGAGGTGTTGAGCGCTGAGGAAGGTTCTGGCCCCCGCATAGGCGATGTGTATTTGGGGCGGGTGCAGCAGATGTACAAGGGCTTCGAAGCCGCCTTTGTGGACATCGGATTAGCAAAAAACGCGTTTTTGCCCATGGAACAGGGACATCCCGTGCCACGGCCGGGGCAGGAAGTGCTGGTGCGGCTGGCCAAGCTGCCGGTGGGGGATAAGGGGGCGCGGTTATCGCAGGCATTGGAGGTGGCAGACGCCTTGCTAGCCCTTCTGCCGGGAGGTTCGGGCGTGGGCGTGTCTGCCAAGATAACGGATCAGCAGGAGCGAGAGCGGCTTAAGGTTCTGGGTGAGGCGCTGTGCCCAACCGGATGCGGGCTGGTGGTGCGCACTGCGGCGGCCGGGCGGAGTGAGGAGGACTTGGTTGCCGCTTGCCATTCACTTATTGCCCAATGGGAAGTGTTACGCGAGGCCGCCCGATACGCGCCTGCACCCAAGCTGCTGATGGCAGCGGCTCATCCGGCGGAGCGTTTTGCCCTGGATCAGATGATCGCAGGGTTATCTCGCGTGGTGGTGCATGGCGGGGAATGGCAGGAGAGGCTGGCCGCGCTGTTTAAAAAGGCTGGCATGGAGCCTGCGCCCTTGATTGAACGGTATGGAGGAGAGACGCCGCTGAAGGTGCTGTATCCCATCCAAAAGGCGATAGATGGTTCGCGCCGCCGCAAGGTGTGGCTGCCCGGCGGCGGTACCTTGGTGTTTGATACCTGCGAGGCCATGACAGTGATCGACGTAAACACGGGCAAACAAAAACCCAAGGGCTGTTTGGAGGAAACGGCGATGGCAGTGAATCTGGAGGCCATGGGCGAGATCGCCATCCAGCTCCGGCTACGGGATATCGGGGGCATTGTGGTGATCGATGCCATTGACCTGCGGGAGGCGGAACACCGCAACCGGGTGCTGGAAGAGTTGGGGCGGGCGCTTGCTCCGGATCGGGGCAGGCCAAGGGTATATGGGGGCATCAGCGCGCTGGGGTTGATTCAACTGACGCGCAAGCGGCTGTATGCGGAGGGTAGTGTATGAGCAAAAGAGAGAAAACCACACGCGCCATCGATGGGGCCGAAATGGCCCGGCAGGCCGAGGCTACCCGGGAAGTAGCCGCCCTGGTGCGGCAAGAGGGGCATCCCCTCAGTTACGTAATCGTAACCTACGGTTGCCAAATGAATGCCCACGACAGCGAGAACCTGGCCGGCATGCTCCAGGAGATGGGCATCGAACCCGCCCCCTGCCGCGAGGAGGCGGATTTGGTGATCTACAATACCTGCTGCGTGCGCGAAAACGCCGAGCGCCGCGCTTTGGGCAATGTCACTTGGCTTAAGGAGCTCAAAAAAACCCGGCCCGGCTTGTTGGTGGGGGTGTGTGGCTGCATGATACAGCAGCAGGGCATGGCCCAGCGCATCCTGGATCAGTATCCTTTTGTGGATGTTGCCTTTGGCACTCACAATCTGTATCGATTCCCCGAATTGCTACACCGGGCGTTGAGCACCCGTGGGCGGGTGGTGGAGGTGGCGGAAGACCATGGCGGCATCCCCGAGGAACTGCCGGTGCGGCGGGTGAGCCCTTTTCGCGCCTATCTTACCATCATGTATGGCTGCGACAATTTTTGCTCGTACTGTATCGTGCCCTATGTGCGGGGCCGGGAGCGCTCCCGCGGGCCCGAGGCCATTTTGGCCGAGGCCCGTGGCTTATTTGACGAGGGTGTGCAGGAAATCATGCTGCTGGGGCAGAACGTTAACTCGTACGGTAATGACCTGGGGGGCGCCACGCGCTTCCCGGAATTGCTGGCGGAGCTGGACGGCGTCGGCATCCCCCGCATCCGTTTTATGACCTCCCATCCCAAGGACCTTTCCGACGGGCTGATTGAGGTGATGGCCCAGGGCAAGCACATCTGCCATGCCTTGCATCTGCCCGTGCAGGCGGGCAGCGACGCGGTGCTGGCCTCCATGCGCCGGGGATATACCCGCGCCCAGTATCTGGAGCGGGTGGAAACGTTGCGCGCGCGGATACCCGATATCGCCCTCACCACCGACCTGATCGTGGCCTATCCCGGCGAGACTGAGCAAGACTTTGCAGACACCCTGTCCTTGGCCCAGGAGGTACGGTACCACGCGGCTTTCACCTTTGTGTACTCGCCCAGGCCGGGCACTTTGGCCGCGGATTTGCCGGATTGTGTGAGCGCCCAAGTCGCAAAGGAGCGCATTGAGGAGCTGATCCGCCTGCAAAAGGGTATCACCACCCAGTGGAACCGGGCTTACGTAGGCCAGGAGCAGCAGATACTGGTAGAGGAGCTCTCCAAGCGCGACGCCACCCAGGTGGCCGGCAAAAACGAGTACGGCATTACGGTAAACTTTCCGGGCGATGGGTCGCTAATTGGGCAATTTGCGCGGGTGGGTATTCTGTCGGCGGCAGAAACTACGTTGCGCGGGCAAATGATATCGGGTTCATAATATAAGGAGGAGCAATACATGCACGAGGTATTTGAACGGGCGAGCGCGCTGGGGGAGGCCATCCAGCAATCCGAGGAGTACAGGGCCATGCGCAACGCGGAAAGCGCGGTGATGGCCAACGAAGACACTGCCCGGATCATGAGCGATTTTCTCGGCCATCGGTCGGTGATAGAAGAGATATTGGCCAGCGATCCACCGGATCACGAGCTGCTGGCCGAGCACGGCCAGGCCATGGAAGTGCTGCAAGATACCCTGGGCGAGATGGAGCTGGTGCAGCAGATGACCCGCGCCCGTGAAGATTTTGCCGGTATGATGCACCAGGTGAACCAAGTGCTGCGTTTTATGGTAACCGGCGAGATGGCGGACGATGATGACGATGAGCAGGCTGGCTGCGGCAGCGGGTGTGGTGGCTGCGGCGGCGGGTGCGGGCATCAGCATTTGCAGTGAACAAGTACAATACGCTGTTCTGCTTTATCACAAGGTAGGGTAGGGGGGTGATGCAAGTGGTGGATATGGAGCAAATCCTGCAGGATAAAGATAAGATTATCAAACTGTATATTGAAAAGCGAAAGATGAGATGTTATCGTGATATTGATAGAATGGAGGATAGGGATTTTTATGCTTTAGCTGCTATTTGCAAAAAAGAAGCAAAAATAGCCGCAGAGAAGATAAACTGGGAATGGGGCGCACAAGTCCTGCTTAACGTCATCTCCTTTGTATCAATGTGTTGTAAAGAAGAAAGGATATATAGTAAAGAAGAAAGGATGTATAAAACTGCATTTGACCGTTCATTACATATAGTCGGAAAAGTTGCTTTGGTGTACTTATATGCATGCAACAAATCGAAAGGCTTAAGCCGTAAGAATAATGCAGATAACATGCATGTGTTGCTGAGTACTGTTGCTTTATTAATCCAGTTGGAGAATACCATTATGGCGAAAAGGCAGATTAAGTATTTTCACCGCATTCCGCTCGAGGGGGACTTTTCTTTCAAAGACAATTGGCTCTACCCCCCACCATCATTTCAGTGCTATAAGCGGCAGTACATGAATGCGATGAGAGGTGCGGGGATGAGACAAAGATTCGCCAGTGCCAATTCTGATTTGCTTGGAATGCCGCCCTATTATTTGGAGGCAATTAAAGAGGTCATGAATGGGAAAGCCCCAAATACAATCACGCTTTTTGCAAACACATATTTTGCTGACTTCCCATCAGTTGGGGAAGAAGGAGAAAGCAAAGTGTTTTGGGAGAAACTTGCGACGTTAGTTGCAGTAAATGATATGTGCAGGATAAAAATGAAAAGCAAAGATGATTGGAGAGAATCCCTTTTGCTTTTGAATCAAAATAGTAACGAGGAGTTGGGCGATTTTTTATTGGAAAAGGAGTGTGCGGAAAAAACACTGAACGATAATCGTCTGCACGAGCCCATTACAGACTCAATCACGAGCTTAATTACAGAACGCCCTGTGATTCAGCTATCGAGGGTAGACTTTGCGTCCGCCTACTATTTGATTGGAGATAAAATTAACTCATTTGTTGAGAAGGCTTTTTTTACAGAGGATACTGCTGGTTGGGCGAGCGAGGTTCGCCGCCGCATTGCGACAGGATTCGAAGAGCAAGTCATTGCTTGGATGCGAGAGAAGGGATTTTGGGCGGCCAGTGTTATCGACAGAGAAGAAGAATCAGGAAGGTATACGGGAAAGTGGGAATATCAAGATATAGAATTGTTTTTTGATGATTACTCAGTTGGACAAGAAAATGTTGGACAAGTGGATGTTTTGGCGTTCAATCCAAGCACAAAGGCCCTTTGCCTAATCGAATGTAAGATGTTAGATGATATAAGAGATGCGGAAAAAGTTAAAGGAAACTACAAAACCCTGCGCGAGATATATCGTGATCAATTCAAAAAGAAGATAGTTTTTTTTCGCAAGCCAGAAACCTGGAAATACATTGCTTCAAGGCTATGTGTCCAGGAAGCAGACGAGAGGATTTGTCCAATAATACTTACAGATATTCCGCTTCCCGTTTTTGTAGATGTTACAAATAGCCAAATAGAGCACACAGATTTGATCATATGCGATTTCGAAAGCTTTTGCGAGAACATTGAGGATTTGAGTGTTCTTCGAAATAGAGAATATGAATTCAGCATTCCATTCACACTTTCACAAACGAACAATTAAGTGATCTTCATCATTCAATAAGCGCACACGGAGGAACCATGGCCACCCTAAGCCCCATGATGCAACAGTACATGCAGCTCAAGGAGCAGCACCCCGACGCGCTGCTCTTCTTTCGCTTAGGCGATTTTTACGAGCTGTTTTTTGATGATGCCCTCACCGCTTCCCGGGAGCTGGAGCTCACCCTTACCGGGCGGGACTGCGGGTTGTCCGAGCGCGCCCCCATGTGCGGCGTGCCCCACCACAGCGCCCAAACCTATCTAAGCCGCCTGCTGGAGAAGGGCTACAAAGTAGCCATCGGCGAGCAGATGCAGGATCCCTCCGAAACCAAGGGGCTGGTGGAGCGCGCCGTGGTGCGGGTGGTAACGCCGGGCACGGTGATTGAACCCAATATGCTGGACGAGCGCGCCAACAACTATTTGTTATCCCTTTGCTTGGAAGGGGAGCGGGCCGGTATCGCCTTTGCCGACGTATCCACAGGTGAGTTTTACGCCTATGAAATACAGGAAGTCCGCACCACCCTGGCCGACGAACTGGCCCGCATCGCACCCAAGGAGATCATCGCCAACGATTCCGCGGTGCTGGCCGCGGGATCGGGCTTGAGCATCCCGGCCAAGTTGGAGCCCTATAGCGCCAAGGCTTATGGCCTGGCCGCCGCTCGTGAAACACTGCTGGAGCACTTTGGTATACAGAGCCTGGATGCCTTCGGCATGGAGGAGCTGAAGCTGGCGGTATGCGCCGCCGGTGCGCTGATGCGGTACCTGGGCGATACCCAGCGCAACGCGCTGCAGCACATCACGGCGTTGCGCCGCTATCGCGCCGAGGCCTACATGCTGCTGGACCGCACCGCCCGCCGGAATCTGGAGCTTACCGAATCCCTGCGGGGGCGGGGCAAACAGGGTACACTGCTGGCGCTGATGGATCAAACGGCCACCGCCATGGGCGGGCGCACCTTGCGCAGTTGGATCGAGCAGCCGTTGTGCGAAAGGCGGGCCATCGAGCTGCGGCTGGATGCCGTGGCCGCGCTCCACGCCGAGCATGTGATCATGCAGTCTTTATTCGAGGAGCTTCGTGGGGTGTACGATATCGAGCGCTTGCTCAGCAAGCTGGCGTATCGTTCGATCCATGCACGGGATTGTCTGGCCCTGTGCGCTTCGCTAGAACGATTGCCCGGTGTGCTGGCGCTGCTGGGCGGGGTGCATAGCGAGGCCCTGGACACCCTGGCCGGACGCATCGATCCGTTGGAGGAAGTGTCGGATTTGCTCCACCGGGCCATTCACCCCGAAGCGCCCCTGACCCTGTCCGACGGCGGCGTGATCCGCGATGGGTTCGACGCCGAGCTGGACGCCCTGCGCGCGGCCTCGGTAGAAGGCAAGCAGTGGCTTGCCGACCTGGAGGCCCAGGAGCGGGAGACCACCGGCATCAAAAACCTGCGCATCAACTATAACCGGGTGTTTGGTTACTATATCGAGGTTACCAAATCCAACTACGAGTTGGTTCCCTATCGGTATCAGCGCAAACAAACCCTGGCCAACTCAGAACGATACACCACGCCCGAATTGCTGGATTTGGAGCAAAAGATACTGGGCGCGGAAGATAAGGCCCAGCGCCTGGAGCAGTTGCTCTTTGCCGATGTGCGCCAACAGCTAGGCGCTTTCCTTAGGCGTTTGCAGCGTACCGCCGAAGCGGTCAAGACCCTGGACGCGCTGCTTTCCCTGGCCCTGGCCGCCGCCCGCTTTGGTTACACCCGCCCACAGATCACCGAAGATGGCGCGCTTACCATCGTGGACGGCCGCCATCCTGTGGTAGAACGCAACCTGCGGGAGACATCCTTTGTGCCAAACGACACAACCATGGATCGCGGGGACAACCGTATGCTCATCGTCACCGGGCCCAACATGGCGGGCAAAAGCACCTACATGCGCCAGGTGGCCCTGATCACCCTAATGGCCCACATCGGCAGCTTTGTGCCTGCCAAGAGCGCCCAAATTTGCCTTACCGACCGCATCTTTACCCGTGTGGGCGCTTCCGACGACTTGGCGGGCGGCCAGTCCACCTTTATGGTGGAGATGCACGAGATGGCCAATATCCTACACAATGTGACGCCAAATTCCCTGGTGATCCTAGATGAGATTGGCCGGGGTACCAGCACCTTCGACGGGCTAAGCATCGCCTGGGCGGTGGTGGAGCACCTGTGCGATACGGATCGGGCGGGAGCCAAGACGTTGTTTGCCACCCACTACCATGAGCTTAGCGAACTGGAAGGCCGCCTGCCCGGCGTGGTGAACTTCCGCGTGTCGGCAAAAGAACACGGCGAGGATATCATCTTTTTGCGCAAGATCGTTCGCGGGGGAGCCGACAAAAGCTTTGGCGTGCATGTGGCGCGGCTGGCGGGTATGCCCCAAAGGGTGCTGCATCGTGCCCAGGAGATATTGGCCCGGCTGGAGGCTGCCGACGTAAACCAAACCTCCATTGGGCAGAACATACTGGAGGCCGGGCGAGAGGAGCGCAACGCCCAGGTGACGCTGTTTGACTCGGCGGCTACGGAGTTGGTGCAGGAGCTAAGTGAGTTGGACGTGATGGGGATTACGCCCATGGAGGCGATGCAGCTGTTGTTTACGTTGAAGGAGCGGGCGAGGAGGGTGTAACGTGAGAACCACCAAGGGATGGATATTTTTGACGCTAGCGTGGATTTTGTTATGCATGCCGTCGATTTCCGCTTCAGGATACAGTGTTGCGCCTGACCGCGATGCCAAGGTGCAGACATATCTCGAAGCCATCACGCGTGAGCCCGGTAATGCGGAAAATCATTATCTGTTAGGTGTGCGGTTGAGCGATTTGGCTAGAGATGAGGAAGCGATTGCGGCGTTGAGTAAAGCCATTGTATTAAAGCCGGATTCCGCCAAAGCCTACTTGGCGCGAGGAGGCGCTTACAGAAAACAGAGGCAATTTGATGCCGCGATGGCCGATTATGATACGGTCATCAAGTTAGAGCCAGATTGGGCCAAACCTTATGCAGGAAGGGGAGCTCTCTTCAGCACGCAAGGAAAATATGAGTTGGCCATGGAAGAATATGCGAGAGGTATCGCAATAAATCCTGATGAGGCCGCGATTTACCGCCAGCGCGGGCTTACTTACGCAAAGGAAGGGAAATACGAACTGGCCATCGCCGATTACACCAAGTCCATTGAACTCGACCCTGATTATCCCTACACTTACTATAACCGCGGATTTGTTTACGCCTATCTGGAGCAATATGACCAAGCTGTCGCGGATTGTGGGAAGTTCATTGAGTTGGAACCAAATGATGCCAGAGGCTATGATGCCCGCGGAAGCGTTTATTTTGAGCAGGGGCAATATGTAAGGGCTATCGCGGATTTTGCGGTGGCCATTGAGTTGAACCCTGATAACGCTGAGTATTATAATGATCGCGGAAAGGCTTACGCATTACAGGCGGAATATGAGCAGGCGATAATGGATTTTACGAGGGCTATTGCAATAAGCCCGGATTATGAGACGGCATACATCAACCGTGGGATAATATACGATATTCAAAACCAGCGTGAAATGGCTATTTTGGATTTTACGAAAGCGATTGCATTGAACCCCTATAGCGTAAGAGCTTACAATCACCGTGGGGGCGCGTATTTCGGCCAAGAGGAGTATGAACTGGCCATTGCGGATTTCACAAAGGCCATTGAAATACGACCGGATAATTTGGGAGCTTACAGATTACGCGGGATGCTTTACTGCAATCTGGAAAAATATGAGCTAGCCATCGATGATTACTCGAAAGCCATTGAGCTCGACCCAAACAACGCCATGCTTTACATCTTTCGAGCGGATGTCTATGAAACCATGGGCGACAAAGATGCCGCTGCCGCAGATCGCCAAAAAGCTGAGGAGCTGGATGGAAAATAAATACTCGCGACACTGTCGAGAGAAATGCAAAAAGAATGGTTTTTATGCAAAACTCGCACCACTGGTGCGAGAAATGAATAGGAAAGGCGTTTATGCACTATGAGCAATGATTTGGTACCGAAAAATCACGTCGAGTTTAATGAAATTCTATCCATCATTGAGCGCGCGCGCGAAAACGCCTTTCGAGCCGTAAACCGGGAGCTTATTTCGATGTACTGGGACATTGGTGCATATGTGAGCGAAAAGACTAAAACTGGTGGCTGGGGCAAATCCGTGGTAGCTGATTTCTCAAAATACATTCAAACGAAATACCTTGGAATACGCGGGTTTTCGCCTCAAAACATATGGCGCATGAAACAATTCTATGAGACTTACCGGGATAACGAAAAACTCTCGACACTGTCGAGAGAAATTTCATGGTCAAGTAACGTGCTGATTATAATGCACTCGCGTTCGGAAGAAGAGCGGGAGTTTTATCTCTTGCTAACGCAAAAGCAAAAATACTCCGTGCGGGAACTTGAGCGGCAAATGGACAGTCATCTCTTTGAACGCACCATGATTTCCGATGAAAAGACCAAACTTTTTGTTGCTAGAAGCCCGGGACTGGTGGCACTCCGCGACAATTACGTCTTGGAGTTCCTTGGTATACCTGAAAACCATAAGGAAGTGGAGTTGCGAAAAGCCATAACCGCCAATCTGCGCGATTTTGTCTTGGAGTTCGGCAAGGATTTTGCGTTGGTGGGCGAGGAGTACCGCATACAAGTCGGAAACACCGATTTTCATATTGATCTTTTGTTGTTCAATCGCGAATTGGCTTGCCTTGTTGCCATTGAGCTGAAAGTAACAAAGTTTAAGCCGGAGTACCTAGGCCAACTCGAATTCTACCTCGAAGCCCTCGACCGCGACGTTCGCAAACCCAACGAGAACCCAAGCGTTGGGTTGATTCTCTGCGCAGGCAAAGACGACATGGTGGTGGAATACGCCCTAAGCAGAAGCCTTTCACCCGCGCTTGTGGCCGACTACCAGCTTCACTTGCCAAACAAGGCATTACTTGCCGAAAAGCTTCGCGAGTTGAAGGAACTCGCCGATATGGAATCCGATGAGGATGAGGACGAATGAAGGGAGGTTCCCCATGCCAAACCCACCCACCCACCGCCCCATCCAACGCCTGCCCGAAGAAGTCGTAGGCAAAATCGCTGCCGGTGAAGTAGTGGAAAGCCCCGCCGCGGCCATCAAGGAGCTGATGGAGAACAGCATCGACGCCGGGGCCACCGCCATCACCGTGGAGACGCGAGAGGGCGGCATCGCCTACTTTCGGGTGGCGGACAACGGCTGCGGCATCCCGGCATCGGACATCCGCATGGCCTTCGAGCGCCACGCCACCAGCAAGCTCCGTGTGGCAGACGAGCTGTTTGACGTACGATCCCTGGGCTTTCGGGGCGAAGCCCTGGCCTCCATCGCGGCGGTGGCCAAGGTGACCCTTACCACCCGAACGGTGGGGGAGGATCGTGGCATCAAGGCGATCAATGCAGGCGGGATGCTCAGCCCCCCAACGGATGCCGCCAGCCCGGAGGGTACCACCGTGGTGGTGCAGGAGCTGTTTTTTAACACGCCTGCCCGCTTAAAATTCCTCAAAAAACCGGCGGCGGAGGGTGCCCGCGTGGCCGACATGGTGCTGCGTTTGCTGCTCTCCCGGCCCGATATCTCCTTTCGTTTGATCCAGAACGGCAAGCAAGTGTATCACAGCCCCGGCGACGGCAAGCTGCGCAGCGCCATGTTCGGTGTGTACGGGCGGGAGGTAACCGAGCAGCTTTGCCCCGTGGAATATACCGACGGTGGCGTACGAGTGGAGGGGTTTGTGGGCGTGGGCACGGCGGCCAGGGGCAACCGCACCCATCAGAGCTTTTTTGTGAACGGGCGGTATGTGCGTAGCCCGATCCTGACCTTGGCGTTGGAAGCCGCCTGCCGGGAGCGGGTGAGCAGTGGGCAATTTCCCATTTGCGCGCTACGGGTGAATGTACCCCCCGCCTCGGTGGATGTAAACGTGCATCCCAACAAGCTGGAGGTACGCTTTAGTGATGAATCCCTTGTACAAGGCGTGATGGAGCAGGCGGTGCGGCAGGCCCTTTTGCCCGCCGATACACCCGCCGATGCAGTTGACGCAATCAAAGGGATGGCCGGGCACGCGATTCAGAGCGCGCCCCAGATCGTATTAAAGGATCCGGAACCGCCCCAGCGCCTTGGTGAGGTGGTGCAGGATTTTTTTGCTTTTATGCCTGCCAAACCCGCCGCCCCTGCCGCTCCGGCCCGGGTGCGCGATTCCGGGCAGTTGCCAGCCCGCCCAACGGCCCCAGTTCCCCAGTTGGCCGGATATGCCCAGCCTGCCCCCGCGCCCTTCCGGGTGTTGGGCGTGGCCTTTCAAACCTATATCCTGGTGGAACAAGAGAACAAGCTGCTGCTCATCGATCAGCACGCCGCCCATGAGCGGTTGTTATACGAGCGCCTCACCCGTTCGCTGGCATCGGGCCAGGGCTCCCAGGAGCTGCTGGTAGCTCAAGTGGTGAGCCTGGACGCGGCAGACCGGGAGCGGCTCCGCACCTTTGAAGACGTGGTGCGCGATGCCGGTTACGATTTTGACTACTTTGGCCAGGATGCGGTGCAGATTCGTGGCGTGCCGGTGATCCTGGGCGAGCCCCAGGCGCGGGAGGGTTTTCTTTCCATGTTAGACCGGCTTGGGGAATTGCGCCTGCTATCCACAAAGGAGAAGCGCCGGGAGGCCATTGTGCAGATGGCTTGCAAACGTGCGGTAAAGGCTGGGGATACGCTGGAGCCCGCCGAAATCGAGGCCCTGTTCCGCGATATGCAGCGTGGAGACGGGCCGCCCACCTGCCCCCACGGACGCCCCTTGGTGGTGGTGTTGACCCGGCAGGAGTTAGAGAAACGGTTTAAGAGAGGTTAGGGGGATTGTTATGCAATCGTTGCCTTCCGCACTGATTGCCGTGGTTGGCCCCACGGCCTCGGGCAAAACAGCCGCTGCCGTGGCTTTGTGCCGTGCCTTGGACGCCGAGGCGATCTCCATGGACTCCATGCAGGTGTACCGGGGCATGGACATCGGCACTGCCAAACCTACCCAGGCCGAGCAGAGCGGTGTGACCCACCACCTGCTGGACGTGGCCGATCCTGGCACCCCCTTTTCGGTAGCCGACTATCGTGAGTTGGCTGATGCAGCCATCAACCATATCGGTGCACGGGGCAGGTTGCCCGTGCTGGTGGGCGGCACCGGGTTGTATCTGAATGCGCTCACATTGGATATGGACTTTGCCCAAACCCCCGCCGATAGGGACTTCCGGCGGCAGTTGGAAGGGGAAGATCGGGAACTGCTTCACGCGCGGCTGGCACAGGTGGATCCCCAGAGCGCCCGGCGATTGCATGTCAACGATGTGCGGCGGGTGATGCGTGCGTTAGAGATACACCACCTTACCGGCAAACCCATGTCGGCCCATGCCGTCGGCTTCCGCACTGCACCTCGGGGGCCGACGCTTATTGCGGTGGGGCTCACCATGGAGCGTTCGCTGCTGCATAGTCGCATTGATACTCGTGTGCATGAGATGATCGGCCAAGGTTGGCTGGAAGAGGTAACCCGCTTGCTGGATGCCGGTGTGCCCGAAAACAGCCAGGCCATGCAGGCCATCGGTTATCGGGAGTTGGCGCCCGTGGTTCAGGGCGAAACAAAGCTGGAGGAAGCGATCCCGCGTATTCAGCAGACCACCCGCCAGTACGCCAAGCGCCAGATGACCTGGTTCCGGCGCGATCCGCGGGTGCATTGGTTTGATTGGGCTGATTATCCGGAGCCTGGTGCGCTGGATGCGGCGATATTGGCCTATGTGCGGGGGCGGTTGTAGGGGCGCACATTGTGCGCCCGCCGCTTGCCGCCTTGCCGATAAACCCACGGGCGCACAATGTGCGCCCCTACATGGAGGGTCATTGTATGTCTGTACATTCCATCGAAGCCCTGCTCATTGAAGCCGAACGCCGCTGCGCTCCCGGTTTTGCCGCCCTGGAAGAAATCGA